>JAAVIG010000218.1 GCA_014796735.1 Oscillospiraceae bacterium | reverse complement strand
TTTGCAATCATTTTAATTTGAAAATAGTATTAGATACCGTTTAGCCAAAATCGTAAAGGTAGCTCCCCAATTTTTTAAAATCTCGACATCCGTAAAGCCCGCTTTTTTCAATACGGCTACTTCGTGCTCCACCGTTAACGGCGTATCATAATGATAAAATTCATCATCAGAAATGCCTTGTTCTTGTTTTAGGTTTTCAAGATTTTCAAAATACTCCTTTTCAAGCAAATCGGATTCGGCAAAATAGTCCGTCAGAACAAAATATCCGCCCGGCTTCAGAGAGCGCAGCAGGTTCCGATAAAGCGACAGCTTACGTTCGCTTGTAAAATGGTGCAAGGATTCTACCGAAACGGCAGCGTCATATTTTTCGGCTTCCAGTTCAACCTCAAAATACGAGCCGCACATCAAACGCAGGTCCTTGTCGGGAAATTTTGCCGCAAGAGCTTCAAGCATGCCCTTCGATAAATCTATTCCGGTAATTTTCGCATGGGGATTAAGCAAAAAATATTCCTGCAATTCAAGTCCCGTTCCGCAGCCTAAATCAAGAATTGCCGCTTCGGCTTCCCGCGGCAGACAGGCGGCGGTAAATTTATAAAATTCATCTGCGCCCTCAATTGAAGTAAGCATATGTTCATCATAGCCCGATAATCTGTTCTCAAAGAATATGTCCATTTTTTCAAGCATAATATTTACCTATTACTCCAATTCCAGATCCAGATCATCTATAATTTCCTGCCTCATAAGCCTTGACACGCCCTTTTCCTGCATAAACACACCGTAAAGCACGTCGCACCCTTCGATAGTACCCCGCCTGTGAGTAATGACCATAAGCTGCGTACTGCCCGAAAATCTTTTAAGATAGGTTATGTACTTTACAACATTTATCTCGTCAAGCGCGGCGTCAACCTCGTCAAGCATACAAAAAGGCGTAGGTCTGTGAAGCAGTATGGCAAAGTAAATGGTGATAGCCACCATAGTCTGCTCGCCGCCCGACAAGGATATAAGATTTTTTATCAGCTTTCCGGGAGGTGCGGCAAATATCTCTATACCGCTGTTCAAAACGTCCTCGGGATCGGTCAGCTCCAAGTGCGCACTGCCCCCGCCGAAAACCTCGGTAAAAATACGCTTGAAATGTTCGTTTATGCTGTTGAAGCCCTCCAAAAATCTTGCCTTTATATCAGCGGTAAGGCTTTCTATCAGCTTTTCCAGCTCACGCTTCGATTTCTCCACATCGTCAAGCTGTCCCTTTAACTCCTTGTAACGAACCGAAACCTCCTCGTATTCCTCAATGGAAGCAAAGTTAACGTTGCCCAGAGCCGAGATCTGCCGTCTCAGCTCCGCAAGTTCTCCCCTTGCCGACTTTATGTCCTCGGGAATATTAGCCTGCTGCTCCGCCTCGCTTGCCGCTAACTCGTAACGCTCCCAAAGTGAGGATTTTATTCTGTCCCGCTCCTTTTCCGCCGTTCCCTTTCTTTCCTCGGCAACGGCCAAAGCGTTGGAAAACCTTTCCTTAGCTTCGATTTTTTCCCGTATTTCCTTATTGATCTCGGTAACGCGCCGTTCCAGACCGTTCATCTCCGCAATAAGCTCCGAGACCTTGTCTTTGCCCCCGTCCACATCGGACTTTAAGCTTTCGGCTTTCCGTTCCTTTTCCTCTATCTCGTCTCTTAACTGTTCTATTTTCAGATTTTGAGCGTCAATTTCACGCTGCAAGCCCGTGCCGCCCTGTTCAAGCTGTTTTAAGCTTTCCTCGGCGGCTCTTTTTTGTTCCTCTATCCTTTCAATGTCCTTTTTAACGGACAGATTTTCCATTCCAAGCTCTGTGATTCTGTCCCCGAGCTTGTTTCTTTCCTCAAGGCGCGCCTTTATTCCCGCGTCCGCCTTTTCTATCTCCTTTGAAATAGCTTCGATACTGCTTTCGCACTCGCTTAGCCGCTTATTGCAGTCGTCTATGACAGCTTTGTATTTTTTAATGTCGTTCAGACCCCGCGCGTTTAATTCCTCCGCGTTTTCCTGCTGCTGTTCAAGCTGTGCTATAAGCTCCTTTAAGCCGCCGATCTCCGCGGTGATGCCCGCTTCCTCCGCCGCACATATCGCAAGCTGTTCCTTAAAGCCCTCCATTTCAATGGACATCTTGTTGACTTCTTCGCGAAGCCTTGCAAGACCGCCCTCGGAGTCCTTCATTTTACCCGACAGCTTGCCTGTTTTTTCCTTAAGGCTTTCTATCTCACGATTTCTGGTGATAATTCCCGCCGACTCACGAACCGAACCGCCGGTAAATGAACCGCCCGCGTTGATTACCTGTCCGTCAAGAGTTACCGCCTTGAATTTATAGCCGTACTTTTTGGCAATGACCGTGGCGGTATCTATATCCTCGATAATGGCGCACCTGCCCAGTACAAAGCGGATAATGCTCTTGTACTTCTCGTCGCACTCTATAAGCTCGCTTGCTATGCCCTCATAGCCGTATTCGCCGTCCAGGCCGTTTACCGAAAGCAAGCTCCCGTTTACGGAGGTCAGGGGCAAAAAGGTAGCCCGTCCGCCCTTTGTTTCTTTTAAGTAGCGGATACAGCGTTTTGCGGTCTCCTCATTGTTTACTATAATGTTTTGCAGTGCCGCGCCCAAAGCGGTCTCAATTGCAACAGCGTATCTTTTGTCAACTTTTATGACGTCCGCTACCGTGCCCTCTACGCCGCTTATTCTGCCCTGCCTTGAAGCGGTTACTACCGCTTTAACGCTTGCGGCATAGCCCGCCATGTTTTTTTCAACGTCTATCAAAGCTTCAAGCCTTGTTTTGCTTTGCTCATACTCGCGGCGAAGCTGCTCAAACTGTGCCTGCTCCTCCTTAAGCTTGCCGCTTTTGGTGTCAAAAAGCTTGGTGTAGCCGCTTAACTTATTTTCCGCCTCGGATTTTTTTTCGCCGTTTTCCTCTAACCTTTGCTGTAATTCGCGCCTTTTTTGACGCTGCTCCTTTATTTTATCCTCGTTTGCTTCAAAGCTTTGATTAGAGGAATTTAAGCGGTTTTCCGTTTCCGCGATATTCTGCTTTGCGGATTCTATGGTAAGGTTTAATTCCGTTTTCTTGGACAAAAGCCCCGCCTGACGGCTTTCGAGAGCCTTAAACTCACTGTCCGACCTGTCGCCCTCCTCGGTCATCTCGGACAGGCTGGCACCTAATTCCTTAGCCTTTGCCTCGTTTTCGGAAAGCAGCTTCTGCTTTTCCTCCGCTTCAAGGGTCAAGTCGCCTATCTGCTTGTTTAAAGCGTCCGCGCCCTTTTCGCCGTCCTTTATCTGAGCTTTGAGCTGTTCGATCCTTTCGTAGCAGTGCATTATTTCATTTTCAAGCACCGCTTTTTCTCTGTCAGCGGCGGCTAAGCTGTCTCTTGCCTGCTCGCTTTGTCTGCGCAGCTCGTCCTGCTTGGCGGTCAAAAGCATTTTCTTTTCGGAAATTTCCTCGTTTTCCCGTTCAAGCTGTGAGATCTCCCTTTCAAAATGCTCGCACTGCCCTTGATTTGCCAATATTTGATTATCCGTTTCAATTAACTCGCCGCTTATTCTTTTTAAGTCCCAAACGCTTATTCCTATATCTAAGGCTTTTTCCTTTTCCATTAAAACAAGTGCCTGTCTTGCCTTTTCGGACTGCTTTTCAAGCACGGGAACGCGCCTTGACAGCTCCGACTCAATGTCCTTAAGGCGCATTATATTGTCGTTTGCCCTATCTAAATCTCTTTCCGCCTCCTGTTTTTTATGGAGAAATCTGGAAACACCCGCCGCCTCCTCGAAAAGCTCCCTGCGCTGATTTACCTTGCTGTTGATTATCTCGCTTACTCGTCCCTGTCCGATAACGGAGTAACCGTCACGTCCCAGACCGGTGCCCATAAGCAGCTCATGTATATCCTTCAAACGGCATTTCTGCTCGTTTATCAGATATTCGCTGTCCCCCGTGCGGTACAGCTTTCTCGTTACCGTCACCTCGTCGCTGTCCACATTCAGAGCGCGGTCGGTGTTGTCTATTATCAAAGAAACTCTTGCGTAACCCATGGGCTTTCTGGAAACGGTGCCGTGAAAAATAACGTCCTCCATTTTGTCGCCGCGGAGTGTTTTCGCGCCCTGCTCGCCCATTACCCAGCGGAGAGCGTCGCTTATGTTGCTTTTTCCGTTGCCGTTGCTGCCCACTATGGCGGTCATTTTTTTATCAAAGTTAAGGACTGTTTTATCCGCAAAGGATTTAAAGCCCTGTATCTCCATCGTTTTAAAAAACATCAATTACCTCTTTTTTGTTCTGCGGAAATTATCTCTAAATATTCGCCGTTTTTTTCCTTTATTTTAAAGGTTATCCCCTCTTTTAAAAGCATATCCCTGTTTTGTCCCTTGTGACCTGTCACAAGGCTTATATTTTTACGGTCGGTGTATATGACAAATTTGTTTCCGCCAAGCTTATTCATCTGCTCTTTCATTCTTCTCAGCATGATACGGCCCTTTACCGTCTCGCCCAACGCCTGATGATACACTCCGCCCGTCATCTGATTTTCAACGCCCTCGCTTGCGTGAAGACCGAGACGTATAACGGGTATCTTTTTTTCCTCAAAAAACAAAAGCAGATCGGCGCAAAGCTCCACCGTATCTTCAAAGGAAAAGCTTTGATACAGCCCTTTTTCCCTCAGCTCATCAAGCAAGGTCCCTTTTAAGATCACCGTAGGGTAAATTCTTACCGTGTCCGCTTTCAGCTCGGCAAATTCCTTGGCGGTCTCGATACAGTACGACGGCTTGTCCTTATAAAGTCCCGTCATCATCTGTAAGCCAAGCTCAATGCCGTAAGCCTTTATCAGTCCGCTTGCCTTTCTCACGTCCTCGGCGGTATGTCCTCTTAAGTTGGCTTTCAGCACCTCGTCGTTCATGCTCTGCGCACCTAACTCCACCGCCGTGACACCGTAGAGGCAAAGCTCCTCCATAATGGCATCGTCTATGCAGTCGGGGCGGGTCGAACAGCGTATACCCACATACTGTTCCGGAAATTCTTTAACATATTCACCGGCGGCATAAAGCAATTCACGGCGGTAATCCTTATCCACCGCGGTAAAGCTTCCGCCGAAAAAAGCGATCTCCGCCTGTAAATCATTCCGTGCCAAGAGACCGACCTGCGCCGCCAACACAGCCCTTACCTCCTCGGGAGAAGGAGCCTTTTCGCTGCCGCTGATAAAACGCTGATTGCAGAATGAGCAGGTATTCGGACAGCCCTTGTGTGGGATAAAGATCGAAAGATTAGTTTGTTTCATAGCCCATAAGCTTGACAGCTTCCTTGGCGGCGTTCTGCTCCGCTTCCTTTTTGCTTGCACCTACGCCGGTGCCTATTATCTGTCCGTTTAAAAGTACATTTGAGGTAAATACCCTGTTATGCGCCGCGCCGCTTTCGTCCGCTAACTCGTACACGACCTTTTCTTCGGGGTTCTGCTGTATAATTTCCTGTAAGATTGTTTTGTAATCGCCGATAAGCAGCTTTCCGCGGCGAAGGGATTCAAGAGGCGGTATAAAAGGCAGAATAAAGTTTCTTGCCGCTTCAAGTCCTCCGTCAAGATAAATCGCCGCTATCAGTGCTTCAAAGGCGTCCGCAAGGATAGAACGGCGGTGTCTGCCGCCTGTGTTTTCTTCGCCCTTGCCCAAAAATATTTCTTCCCCTAACTTGATTTTTTCCGCAAAGGGGAATAAGGCATGCTCGCAGACGATGCTTGCGCGCAGCCTCGTAAGCTGTCCTTCGGGGCTGTCCGTTAAATTTTCAAACAAATATTTTGATACCACAACGGACAAAACGCTGTCTCCCAAAAATTCGAGACGCTCGTTGCTGTGGTGATTTTTTCCGTTAACATAGGAGGAATGTGTAAGCGCTTCCTTTAAAAGCGCAGGATTTTTAAATTCATAGCCTATGCGTTCTTCTAAAGCGGTCATTCCGTATCCTTTCGTTTTTTAGCTTGTCTTACGGCAAGCAGATGTTATTCTTCGGTCTTTGCCTCCGCTGCCGAAGCCGCCGACAAGACAGAGGTTATTTCTTCTATAACATTGTTTTCAATAAATTCCTTCGCCTGTCTTACCGCGTTTTTAAACGCCTTTGCGTCGCTGCTTCCGTGCGCCTTTATAACAGGCCTTGAGGTACCCAGAAGCGGTGAGCCGCCCGTTTCGCGGTAATCCATTTTTGCGGAAAGCTCCTTGATGCCTTTCATGGTAAATACCGCTCCTATTTTTGTACCGATATTCTTAAAGAAAATCTTCTTCAAGGAGACCTTCATAAACTTTCCCATACCCTCAACGGTTTTAAGATAAACATTTCCGGTAAATCCGTCGGTAACAAGCACGTCGCAGCCGCCTAAAACCGCTTCTCTGCCCTCAATATTTCCGATAAAGTTAACGGGTGCGGTTTTCAGCAGTTCGTGCGCTTCAAGCTCCAGCTCTCTGCCCTTTTCGTCCTCCGCGCCAACGTTTAAAAGACCTACACGGGGGCTTTGAACATTCATTATTTTATCCATATAAACGCTGCCCATTACGGCAAACTGCTGTAACATCTCGGGACGGCATTCTACGTTTGCGCCTCCGTCAAGGAGTATGTAGCTCTGACCAAGCGAGGGGATTATGGGCGCTAAAGAGGGACGCTTTACGCCTTTTATTCTTCCTACAACCGTCGTACCGCCCACAACGAGAGCCGCCGTGCTTCCCGCGCTGATAAAGGCGTCTGCTTCGCCGTTTTTTACAAGCTGAAAGGCAACGCCCATTGAGGAGTTAAGCTTTGATTTTCTTATATCGGTGGGGTTGTCCTCTATTTTTATTACACCTTCGGCGTTTCTTACCGATATTCCGTTTTCGGAAATGCCGAGCGCCTTTATCCTCTCCTTTACCTGCTTCTCGTCTCCGCAGAGGATGATTTCAACGCCGTAGGCTTTTACCGCCTGCTCCGCGCCCTTTATTACTTCGTCGGGGGCGTTGTCGCCGCCGAATGCGTCCATTGCTATTTTGATTTTTGACATGGTGGTGTGTCCTTTCTTTCCTCAATCGGCGGAATGCCTTTTTAAAACTGCGTTTTATACTGTGTGGTGCTTTTTGGAGCAAGTGCCGATTGTTTGGTTTGCAAAATTGCGCTTTATATGGTGCTTTGCTTTTATAGAAAATTGCCGATTTATTATTTTTTAAATCTACGTTTTATGTAATGCTCTTTTTACTCGATAAGCGAGTGCAGTTTGCGCTCCCGCGCGGGGCTTAAGGTGACACCAAAGGGGGGAGAAGGTGCAATAAGCTTCAC
>JAAVIG010000217.1 GCA_014796735.1 Oscillospiraceae bacterium | reverse complement strand
TGACTATTTTTTTTTTTTTTTATATAATATTGATGATATATAAAAATACGGTTATCACGGAATAAAAAAATCAGCCTGTATACGGACAATATATAAGGTGGAAATATAAAAATAAGGAGAAACCCGCTTTTGCGGCGGTAAAAACAAAATGGAAATGCCATTCAAGCCCAACGAGGGCAAAAATTTAACTATAATTACCGATTGGGGTACCTACGCCCGTTTCCCGATCAGAACTCATGTTATTATGAAAGAAGACGTTATGAACGATCTTCTCGACCAATATGTAACACAATATCTTGAAGAGGGAGACATGATCTTCATTTCCGAAAAGATAGTAGCCATAACGCAGGGCAGAGCGCTTAAGGTAAGCGAAATCAAAATAAGCCGCCTTGCGAAATTCCTCGTTAAGTTTGTGTATAAATCCGACGCGGGTATCGGTATAGGCGCGCCCTCCACAATGGAGCTTTGCCTCAGAGAGTGCGGAAGGATAAAGGTGCTTTTTGCCGCCGCAATTGCAGGTGTATGCAAGCTTTTCGGAAAACGCGGCGTTTTCTATAACATTCTCGGAATGAAAGCGAGAGCTATCGACGGACCCAGCGAGTACAACGTTCCGCCCTACAACGAATACGCTAAAATGGCGCCCGAAAACCCCGACGGCGCGGCTGCCGATATGAAAGCGCACGCGGGAGTTGAGGTTGTTATCGTTGACGCCAACGATCTCGGCTGCAACGTGTTAGGCAAGAGCAGCAAGGATATTCCCGACAAGTTCTGTGAACAGTTATACCGCGACAACCCCCACGATCAGGGCTTTTGTCAGACTCCTCTCGCTATCGTTCGAAAGGTAGAAAGGCTGGAGGGCAAGGACAAGGACTTGGCGGAATTGGAGAAGCTCAGATTTGACCGTGAAAACGAAGCGGCTCAACAGAAATAAAAAATCAAAGGGTTGCTGTTTTACTGTAAGGCGGCAGCCCTTATCTGTTTGATCTGCTCCGATCATGATAACATAAACGGGTTATTACGCGCATCATCCGAAAAATCTTCGCCTATCCCAAAACTGCCCTACCGCCCTTATCCGCCGCCTCTCTTTCCTACGTTAAAGCTGCCCTACCGCAGGGGCGGAGCCGCATATTTCCTAACGGAAATATGCGCGTCGGCTATCGCCGCCGCTGCCGAATTTTTTTCAAAAATTCGGCAGCTCCGCCGCACCGCTTACCAATACACAGCAGCGTTTACTATAAAAAAGGAGAAACCCATGCCCGCAGCTTTGATATTATGCGCTCTTATCATTATCGCCCTTGCGTTTTGTATTGTTTCCACGATATATTATTTTAAAGGCAAAGGTAAAAAAATAAAAATCACCGTTGTAAAAAAAAGAAAAACCTTTTATAGCACATTAAATCAAATCACATATTCCACCGCAATCACAACTCATTACACCATTGACTGTACATACGAAAATTCCGCAAAAATCCACACATTGGGCTGTGAATGGGGCACTTATGAACGATTGAGGAAAAACAGATCTTATATTGTTACCGTTAAAATGGGGGAAATCATAAAAGTACACAAAAAATAGCTGTTTCGGCTTGCTTTCTTCCGTCTCAAGCGTTATGACATGTGCCGAAAAAGTTATTATCCCACATTTCCCTATCTGGATTTGGATAACGATACCTGCCCATCGCTGTACCTTGCCACAATACTTATCCTCTCCCCGTTCTTATCGGTATAAGCCGCCGTGAACCCCGAAAGATCCATAAGCTCCCCTGCCTTGACCTCATTCAGCGGCGCGCAGAAAACGGTTTTCCCAAAACACACTATCGTAAAATCATTCCCCGTAATATTAACCGCCCCGTTATCCCCTATCTTCTTTTCCCCGCCATTTTCGTAATCCCTTTGGGTAACATACTTAAGCTGCCTTTTATCAAGTCCCTTAAGCTGTTCGACGGACATACAGTTTTTATCCTTCTTTTTAAAAAACATTATTATTCATCCTTTCCTCTTGATGAGCGTTAATGCAAATGCACCAACGCGACGGGCTTGAAAGAACTCCCAAATTCTTTCAACATACCTTCCTGTTTGTAAATAAAATTATTTTACTTGTACAATATATTCATAGCTAAAATTTGTAACTATTTTGTAACCACTTTGATAATTTTGAAAAAAACCGAATAACTCCAAAATTTGTACATAACTTAAATATATCACCAAAATCCCTGTTTGTCAACAAAAATCGGATTTTTCCCATTTTGCTCACTTGACACAGCCGAATTTTTGAGGTACAATTAAAATAATTGCATAAAGGAAAAAAGAAAGAGATTTTTATGAAAAAAGAAACCAACCTGTGTATGAGCTGCATGGGCAGGCTGAACGATCACGGCACCTGTCCTCTCTGCGGATATTTCGATACCGAATCTTACATATCCTCCTATCTTGCCCCCAAAACCTTTTTGGCCGACCGCTACATTGTGGGCAAGCTTATAGGCTATTGCGGCGAGTCGGCTTTGTATATCGGCTTCGATACCGAAACGGAGTGCAAGGTGACTATCCGCGAATACATGCCCGATACCCTTTGCATAAGAGAAAGAGACGATGAAATAATTTCGGTAAGAAGCGACAAGCTGCCGCTTTATAAAACCTACTTAGCGGAATTTATCGAGCTTCACTCCACTCTTATGCGTTCCTCCAACATTCGCTGCATACAGCCAGTGCTGGACGTATTCACGCAGAATAATACCGCTTACGCGGTAATGGAATATATAGGAGGTATAAGCCTTAAGGCGTACCTTACCAACTGCGGCGAGATAATGACGTGGGAGCAGATAAAGGAGCTGTTTCCTCCCGTGCTCACCGCATTGAGCATGCTCCACGGCTTGGGCATAGTCCACCGCGGCATAAGCACCTCCACTATATTCGTAAGCGAAAGAAACGAGCTCAGACTTATCGGCTTTTCGATCAGCGCCGCCCATACCGCCGACAGCGATATAGGCTATGAGGTTTTTGGCGGCTACGCGGCCCCCGAACAGTATTCAAGCGCAAGGAGAAACGGAAGCTGGACGGACGTTTACGGAATATCCGCCGTGCTGTACCGCTGTCTAACGGGCATCACACCGCCCACCGCAACCGAAAGGCTTATTGAAGACAGCTTGACCGAGCCTATGCTTATCAACAGAAACATTCCCAAAAACGTTTCGAACGTTATCATGAGAGGAATGAAACTGGAAGCGGAGGAAAGGACCTCCACCGTCACCGAATTTGTAGACAGGCTTTTCGAACAGCCTGTACCCGCGGAGGAGTATTCCTCGGAAATATCCATACCAACCCCCAAGCCCTCCGCCAAAAGAAACACCGAAAGCAAGCCGACGGCTCACAGCAGCGGCAGACCCTCACAGCCGCCGAAGAAAAAGAAGAAAGGAAAAAGAAAAACGGACAGGGATAAAATAAAGTTTATCGTTATATCTTCAATTTTAGGCATAATAATACTTGCCTTTATCATTGCAATGATTGTTACGGCTTCCGCGGGACCGGACGAGGACGCTCCCGACAGCACCACTGCGCGTACTACGGCTTCAAAGCCCGCTTTAAACACCCCCGCTGCCGAATCCACCGTGCCCGCTCCCGTTACCGCTTCCAACGGCGGCGGCTATGTTCTGCCCGATTTTGAGGGAACGTTTTTCACTACCGTAAGCACAAACAGCCAGTATTCATACCTTATTTTTAACGCCACCTACGATTTCAACAGTGAATTTAAGTCGGGACAGATCATCAGCCAAAGCATACCAAAAGAAACGGTGGTACAGGCGGGAACCGAGATAAGCGTGGTAGTCAGCAAGGGGCCCGAAAAGCTTCCGCTTCCCGATTACACGGGGAAAACCACCGAGGACTATGTGAAGGAGCTGTCCGAACTTGGCATTAAATACCGAATTGAAGAGGAAACCACCGACGAGGTTGAGGAAGGCGTGGTGGTTCGCTGCAGCAAGGAGATCGGCGATGATATTTTTGTTGCGGACAGCGAGGAGGTAGTAGTGTACAGCGCGCTGAAGCCCGAGGAGACCACCACGACCTTGGACGCGTTCGAATGGGAAAACACCGGCAGCGAAGCCGCCAACAACACGGACATCACGAATTACACCGATAATACCGATGTAACCGGCGATTCCGAAAATACGGACGATTACGAGGACGAACCGTGGTTCTTTTAAAATTATAAGGAGAAAGCTTTTCTTTCAGCCTTGAAAGAAAAGCTGACAACAGCAGCATGAACCTTGACGAAATAAGAAAAAGCATCGACGAGACGGACGATGAAATATTGAAGCTGTTTTCCGCAAGAATGAAGCTTTGCGAGCAGGTCGCGGACTACAAAGCGAAAAACGGCATGCCCGTTTTTCAGGGCGGACGTGAAAAACAGGTGCTGGAGGGTATCGAATCGAAAACCGAGCAGCATCTGAAAGCGGCTTCAAGGCTCCTGTTTTCGCAGATAATGGAGATCTCCAAGTGTCTGCAAACGGAACGGCTTACCGAATCTGAGTACGGGCAGGTAAGCAATTCCGCTTTAAGTGAAAATCCGAAAATCGCCTGTCCCGGCATAAGAGGAAGCTATACCGAGGAAGCCTGTTTCCGCGTATTCGGAAAAGACGCCCAAATCGATTATTTTGATACCTTTGACAGGGTTTTCGAAGCGGTGAGGAAAAATGAAGCCGAATACGGGATAGTGCCTATCGAAAATTCCACCGCGGGGGGCGTTGACGGCACCTATGAATTGCTTAGCCGCTACGATATGCACATCTGCAAGAGGCTTTCCATTCCCGTAAATCACGTTTTGGCTGCAAGATCAAGGGATTGCGCGGTCAATATGGTCATCTCCCACGAACAGGCGCTACACCAGTGTCAGGGCTTTTTAAAGGAAATAGGCTGCAAAACCAGGACCGCCCCCAACACCTCTATTGCGGCAAGAGATGTGGCGCAAGGCGAGGGTAAGGATACTGCTTGTATTTGTTCACAGCACTGTGCCGAACTGAACAATTTAGAGGTGCTGAAAAGAAACATCGCGGACAACAGCGAAAATTTCACCCGCTTTATTGTTATATCAAAGGACTTGCAGATAGAAGAAAACGCGGATATAATCAGCGTCTG
>JAAVIG010000216.1 GCA_014796735.1 Oscillospiraceae bacterium | reverse complement strand
TGCGGGAAAGACCCTTTCAAAGTATATAGAAGAGCAGGGAAAGAGCGTGCTTGGCGAGAACTGTGAAAAATTTGAGTATTTTCCTATTCTGATAAAGCTTATCGACGCTAAGGACAACCTTTCGGTACAAGTACACCCCGACAATGAATACGCCCTGCGGGTCGAGGGAGAGTACGGAAAAACCGAAATGTGGTATATAGTGGACTGCGACGAGGGCGCGGAGCTGCTTTACGGCTTTAAAGAAAATATTTCAAAGGAAGAGTTTGAACGCAGGATAAAGGACAATACTCTGCTTGAGGTCACCAACAGCGTACCCGTACACAGGGGCGACGTTTTCTTTATCGAATCGGGTACTCTTCACGCTATAGGCAAGGGAATACTTATCGCGGAAATACAGCAGAATTCCAATACCACCTACCGTATTTACGATTACGGCAGAGTCGGGGCGGACGGAAAGCCCCGTCAGCTTCATATCGAAAAGGCGGTGGAGGTGACAGAGCTTGCCCCGCCCAAATATCCCACAAAAGCAATGGGAGAATCGGAGCAAAAGGACGGTTATACCGTGCAGCTGCTTTCCAAGTGTGAGTATTTCAGGGTAAACAAGGTCTGCACCGAGGAAAATTGCACTCTTGAGGCAAGCGTAAAGTCCTTTAACTCAATACTCGTTTTGGACGGAGAGGGAGAGATCGATGGAGTTAAGCTTAAAAAGGGAGACAGCTGTTTCGTTCCCGCGGGATACGGCAAGTATACATTTAGCGGCAGGGCTGAACTGATAGTTACGGACATTGAATGAGAACGGAGCTTATTATGAAATATTCACTGGGGATCGACATCGGCGGAACAAATATTGCGGCGGGCGTGGTTGACGAAGGATATAATATTATTTCAAAGAGCAAGGTCAAGACCAACTCCGGGCGCGGATATGAAGAGGTTTTGAGGGATATAGTCTTTGCGGGGGAGTTAGCGGTGCGCGAGGCGGAGCTTTCCATGCGGGATATTGAATGGGTCGGAATGGGCTGTCCCGGAACCTGCAATATCGAAAGCGGCTTGGTTGAATACGCAAACAATCTGAAATGGGAAAACGTACCTTTGCAAAAGTACGTTAAGGACGCTTTGGGTATACCCGCATACATAGAAAACGACGCCAATGCCGCCGCTTTGGGCGAGTTTTACGCGGGCGCGGCAAAGGGTGCGAAAAGCGCGATAGTTATTACTTTGGGCACGGGTCTCGGAGCGGGTATAATAATTGACGGAAAAATATTCAGCGGCTCAAACTACGCGGGCGCGGAGATAGGACATACCGTTATAAATGTTGACGGAGAACAGTGTACCTGCGGAAGAAAGGGCTGCTTTGAGACCTACTGTTCGGCTACCGCGCTTGTGAAATTCACCAAGAGAGCCATTGAACAAAATCCCGATTCTTTAATGGTAAAGCTTGCGGAAAAAGAGGGCAAGGTCAGCGGAAGAACGGCTTTTAACGCCGCAAGGCAGGGCGACAGGGCAGGACAGGAGATAGTGGATTACTTTATAAAAAACTTAGCATGCGGGATAATCAACACGATAAATGTTTTTCAGCCCAATATTCTTTGTATCGGCGGCGGTGTGAGCAACGAGGGTGACAACCTTCTGAATCCCCTTAAGGAACGTATCTCGAAAGAGGTTTATTCAAAAAACAGCGACAGCAATACCGAAATAGTGCTGTGTAAGCTTGGAAACAATTCGGGCATAATAGGTGCGGCGCTTTTGGGAAGACAATACAAATAAAAATATATAAAACATGACATACTGTTGTCACATTTAAAATGATATAATCATACGGTCGGCAGCACTGTCATAACCAAAAAATTAAAAGAAAGGACAATAAAAATGAGAAGCGATTTGATCAAAAACGGAGTTGACAGAACGCCCCACAAGGCACTTTTAAAGGCATTAGGCGTTACCGACAGCGAAATGGACAGACCATTTATAGCGGTAGTGTGCGCCGCCAGCGACTATGTTCCTGGTCACAGCCATTTGCATGAAATTTCAAAGTCCGTAAAGGACGGCATAAGAAACGCGGGAGGCGTTCCTTTTGAGTTTTTCACTATCGGCGTTTGTGACGGATTGGCAATGAATCATAAGGGCATGCGCTATTCTCTCGCTTCGAGAGAGCTTATAGCGGACAGCATAGAGGTCATGCTCACTGCTCACCCCTTGGACGGTATAGTGTTTATCCCCAACTGCGACAAGATCGTTCCCGGAATGATTATGGCTGCGGCAAGGCTTAACCTGCCCTCTATCTTTGTAAGCGGCGGTCCCATGAAGGCGGGCTGCGTACAAGGAAAAAGAGTTGGGTACAGTGAAATTTACGAGGCGATCGGACAGTATACGGACGGCAAGATAGACGGCTCCGTTTTAAAGGAATATGAGGACAACGCATGTCCCACCTGCGGAAGCTGCTCGGGAATGTATACCGCGAACTCCATGAACTGCCTTACCGAGGCTATCGGCCTCGCTTTGCCCTACAACGGCACAGAACCCGCCGTTAATTCCGCAAGAAGAAGAATCGCAAAGGAAGCGGGAGAACGCATAGTACAGCTTTACAAGCAGGATATAAAGGCAAAGGACATTCTTACAAGAAACAATATGATAAACGCTCTTGCCACCGATATGGCGATAGGCGCGTCCTCAAATACCGTTCTGCACCTGCTGGCGATCGCTCATGAGGCGGGTATAGACATTTCTCTTTCGGATATTGACGCGGTAAGCAGAAAGGTGCCTCAGATAGCAAAGCTCAATCCCGCAAGCGATGTGTTTATAGAGGACTTAAACGCTGTGGGCGGTATTCAGACGGTGCTTAAGGAGCTTGACAAAGCGGGGGCGATAAATTCCGACGTTCTGACGGTAACGGGTACTCAGAAGGACAGAATAAACGCCGCAAAGGACGCGGACGGAATAATCGTTCACAAATACGATTCTCCCATTCGCAAGGACGGAGGTATAGCCATTCTTACGGGCAATCTTGCGGAAAGCGGAGCGGTGGTAAAGCAGGGCGCGGTAAAGCCCGAAATGATGAACACTACCTGCACCGCAAAGGTTTTCGACGGCGAACAGGCGGCGGTTGACGCTATACTCGGCGGAGAGATACAGGC
Organism: Oscillospiraceae bacterium; assembly: GCA_014796735.1. Taxonomy (GTDB): domain Bacteria; phylum Bacillota; class Clostridia; order Oscillospirales; family Ruminococcaceae; genus Ruminiclostridium_E. The sequence goes on along the minus strand of JAAVIG010000216.1, from coordinate 2,906 downwards.
GGGCGACGTTGTTGTTATCAGGTACGAGGGTCCCAAGGGCGGACCCGGAATGCCCGAGATGCTTGCCCCTACCGCGGCTATCGTGGGAAAAGGGCTTGACGGCTCGGTTGCGCTTATAACAGACGGAAGATTCAGCGGCGCAAGCAGAGGCGCGGCAGTGGGTCACGTATCTCCCGAGGCTGCCGAGGGCGGTCTTATTGCCTTTGTGGAAAACGGAGATAAGATTCAAATAGACATACCCAACAGATCGATACAGCTTCTGGTTGACGACGAGGAAATAGCAAGGCGCAGGGAAAAGGGCATACTTCCGCCCAAAAAGCTTGAGGGCTATTTAAAGCGCTACGCGCAGCTTGTTACAAGCTCCAATACAGGTGCGGTTTTTAAGGATTGATGTAAATTATAACATCGTGATGAAAGGGTGGTTGCTTTTTCATGGCAGAAAACAAGACCAATATTCACGAAGGACACCGCCAAAGGGTAAAGGACAGATTTTTAAGGTTCGGCGTGGAAAGCTTTACGGATGTTCAATTGCTTGAAGCGCTGCTGTTTTACGCCGTACCAAAAAGGGACACCAACGAAACCGCGCATCTTTTGCTGGATACCTTCGGCGGCACCTTTGCAAAGGTGCTGGAAGCCGATTACAATGAGCTGATAAAGGTCAAGGGAGTAGGGGAGAACGCAGCGTCCCTGCTGAAATTTTTTCAGATGGCGTCAAAAAGATACCTTGTTTCCTCTTTCGCCGCCGAGGACGACGAGGTCAAGAAAAGAGTAACGGGACAGTCTTTTTTGTGCGACTACTGCAACAATCTGTTTTTAGGTTGCAAGAACGAGGTGCTTTACGCCATCGCGCTGGACAGTGAGTTAGTGGTGCGCTGTCATGAGGTGATTTCCGAGGGAGATCCCGGAAAGGTCAATTTACCCGCAAGAAAGATCGTTGAGTTCGCGCTCAAGCATAATTGCGACCGTATTGCGCTGGCGCATAATCACCCCAACGGCTCGTCGCAGGCGTCAAGAAACGACATAAGCGCAACGGCAGGCTTGGCGGAGGTGCTGGAGGGCTTGGGAATAGAGCTTATCGACCATATAATAGTGGGAAAATACGGCGCCACAAGCATGCACGAAAATATACTTGCGGACAGAGTATGGAAAGATAATTATGGACAAATTTGATTTACAGTCGCAGTACAGCCCCACAGGGGATCAGCCCGCCGCTATCGAAGAGCTTGCGGCGGGAGTACTGAACGGCGACAAGGAACAGGTGCTTATGGGCGTAACTGGCTCGGGCAAGACCTTTACAATGGCTAATATCATCGCAAAGGTAAACCGTCCCACCTTGGTGCTTGCTCACAATAAGACCTTGGCGGCGCAGCTTTGCAGCGAGCTGAGGGAATTTTTCCCCAACAATGCGGTGGAATACTTCGTAAGCTATTACGACTACTATCAGCCCGAGGCTTATATCCCCTCCACTGACGCTTATATCGAAAAGGACAGCGCAATAAACGACGATATTGACCGTTTAAGGCACTCCGCAACCTTTGCTTTGGCGGAGCGCAGGGACGTTATAATCGTCGCCAGCGTGTCCTGTATATATTCGTTGGGAAGTCCAGAGGACTACCGCGCCAACGTTATTTCCATAAGAAAGGGAACGGAGGTAGGCAGGGACGAGTTAATAAAAAGACTGGTGGAAATACAGTACGAAAGAAACGACGTTAATTTTATACGAAACAAGTTTAGAGTGAGGGGAGACGTTGTTGAGATATTCCCCGCGGGAAACCCCTCCGAGACCGCGCTGAGAGTTGAATTTTTCGGCGATGAGATAGACAGGATAACCGAGATAGAGGTGGTTACGGGAAACGTCAGGAGAGAGCTTCTTCATGCCGCTATCTTTCCCGCCAGTCACTATATTGTGGATAAGGGAAGACTTGAAAAGGCTCTTGAAGATATACGCGCCGAAATGGAGGAGCAGGTAGAGTTTTTCACAAACAATCACAAGCTTATAGAAGCGCAGCGAATTGCTCAAAGAACCACCTACGACCTTGAAATGCTTCGCGAGATAGGCACCTGCAAGGGAATAGAAAACTATTCGAGAGTGCTTTCGGGAAGACCAAAGGGAAGTACGCCTTTGACCCTTATCGATCACTTTCCGAAGGATTTTCTTGTGCTTATCGATGAGAGCCACGTAACCATTCCGCAGGTACGGGGAATGTACGGCGGCGACGCGGCAAGAAAGAAAAATCTTGTTGAGTACGGCTTCCGTCTGCCCTCCGCCTATGATAACCGTCCCATGAATTTTGACGAGTTTTATTCAAAGCTTAATCAGGTAATCTATGTTTCCGCTACTCCCGGTCCCTTTGAAAAGGAGCATGCGGTAAGGGTAGTGGAGCAGCTTATAAGACCTACGGGACTTCTTGACCCTATTATTTCGGTCAGACCCGTTGAGGGACAGATTGAGGATCTGCTGTCGGAGATAAATATGCGTATAGAGCGCAAGGAGCGTGTCTTAGTAACCACGCTTACAAAAAAAATGGCGGAGGATCTGACTAAGTACTTTGAAAAAACAGGGCTTAAGGTTCGCTATATGCACCATGATATAGACACCATAGAGCGTATGGAAATAATACGCGGCTTAAGATTGGGTGAATTTGACGTGTTGATCGGCATTAACCTGCTTCGTGAGGGTCTTGACCTGCCCGAGGTATCGTTAGTGGCGATACTTGACGCGGACAAGGAGGGCTTTCTGCGCAGCGAGACATCTTTGGTGCAGACCATAGGGCGTGCCGCCAGAAACGCCGACGGTATGGTAATAATGTACGCCGATCAGGTGACCAATTCAATGGAAACGGCGATAAGCGAGACTAACCGCCGCAGAGAGATACAGACAAGGTATAATGAGGAGCACGGAATAG
>JAAVIG010000215.1 GCA_014796735.1 Oscillospiraceae bacterium | reverse complement strand
GGCGGGAATATCTTTTTCAAGCAGTTTTAAAACAATAGTAACGGTAAATTTGCTTCCCTCACCCAATTTGCTTTCAATTTCGATCTTCCCGTTCATAAGATCAACAAGGTTTTTAACTACCGCCATACCCAAGCCGCTGCCCAAAACTCCGCTTTTGGTGGTGTTTTTTTCTCTTGCAAAGGGCTCGAACATGTGCTCCATAAACTCTTCCGAAATACCTATGCCGTTATCCTCCACGGTAAAGCGGTACTTGCCGTAGCCGCCCGAAAACGCGTCCTCGCTTACGGTAAGAGTGACCGTTCCGTACGTTTCCGTATACTTTGCCGCGTTATCCAGAAGCTGGCACAATATTTCCTTTGTTCTGACAATATCCACGTAAACCGAAAAATGCTGAACACCGGATTTGTCTACCGAAAACTTGATGGATTTGGCGTTCATTTCGGGAATTACGGCTTTTTCCACCTCCGCCAGCAGATCCACCAAATGACATTCGGTTTCGGCAAGAACGGCTTTTCCCGATTCCGTCCGTGTGACCTCAAGGGCTTCGTTCACGATAGTAAGCAGCTGATTTCCCGAAAGCTTTATTTTTTCAAGGTATTCGTCCGTTTTGGCTTTTTCGTTAATATGGAGCTTTATTAGATCCGCAAAGCCCAAAATAGCGTTAAGGGGAGTTTTTATATCGTGGGACATATTTGACAGGAAGGCGCTTTTGGCATTACTTGCCGCCTGCGCCTGACGAAGCGAAAGCTTAAGCAGCTTCTGACGTTCCATCTGATCGGTGACGTCCTTTGCCATTATCAGTGCCGAAACGCTGCCGCCGTCCTCGCCCAGCAGTATAACATAGTGCAGCAAACGCTTTCTTCCGAGGGCGTCAACTATCTTAAAATCGTAGGTTTGTTCCAGCTCGCCGTTTTTGCAGCATTTAAGCAGTCGGTCTATGTCAAAAAAATTTTTGTATTCGTTTGGATGATCCTGATTTATATGCTTTGAAGAAAAGCTGATAAAATCGGAAAATCTTGTTTCGGCGGATGTGCTCACGGAATCGAACAGGTCAAAAAGCTGACTGTCCTGGGTCTGGGTGACGGCGGTAATAAATTTATCCTCGGTGAGGCTTACCTCAAAGAAAAATACCGCCTCGTAGAGAATAGCCTTTCGGTACTGACTTTCACGCGCGGAGGCTTTCACAAGTTCATCGTTGATGGCTTCCAGCTCGGACATCCTTTTTTTCATTCTTTCGGTGTCGTCGGCTATAAACACGTAGTAAATATCACCTACGCCGTCCAGATGCGCAAAACGTCCGTAATCCATGATCCAGCGCGTTGAACCGTCCTTTTGCCTGATACGGTACTCCACGTAATCTAAGTTATTGGCGCTGTGCTCTATCTGATACGCAATGCTCTTTTCAACTCTTTCTATATCGTCGGGATGAACAAGCCCTTTGAAGGTGTTTCCCGTGAGCCGCTTAAATTCCTCATAGTTTTCGCAGCCGAAAATTTTCAGTGCCGCCCTGTTTATTTGAAGAATTTCTTCATCTCCGTCCGCGCGGTAGATAAAGAAGCCGCCAGGCATTTCCTCCACCAAGCGGCGAAAAAAACCTCCCGAGTTGTCGCCTGAGATTTTCATTAACTCATTAAAGCTGTCATGCATATATTTTTCCCCCGATCAAAGCTTGTTATATACCCCGATTGTATGACTGTTTTATTTTACAATAAATTGGAAGAATTTGCAAGGGTTTTTAAAAAATACTTTATATTGGAAGCAAAAAATGAACAGATCGTCAAGCTTGCATTTTTCGGGATTTTGTGATATGCTTAAGTTCAGTTAAATTTTCAGGAGAAGTTTGTATCATGATAAAAATATTATTCATCTGTCACGGCAACATCTGCCGTTCCCCAATGGCGGAATTTGTTTTAAAGCACTTAACGGCACAGTCTAACCTGACCTCGGAAATGCACATAGCTTCCGCCGCCACAAGCACCGAGGAAATAGGAAACGATATTCACCGCGGTACCAAGCGCAAGCTTACCCAAATGAAGGTACCCTTTTCTCCTCGGCGTGCAAGACAGGTCACAAGAGCCGATTACGACGAGTACGACTATCTGATAGTAATGGACGGGAACAACCTGCGCAATTTAAGGCGTATAATCGGCGAAGACGGAGAGAACAAGGTCTATAAGCTTCTGGATTTTACCGAAAGGAAAGGGCAGGATATTGCCGATCCGTGGTATACTGGAAATTTTGATGAGACTTATGATGATGTTTTGGAAGGGTGCGAGGGGTTGATTAGATATTTGGGGTATTGAGGTATGCATAACAAAAAACGCGAGCAGTATTACTCGCGTTTTTTGTTATATTTGTTATAAAAGTCAAGTAAAAACATAATACCGTACGGTTAAACAAAGAAAGCCTTTTTATCTTACCGTGCTCCCATTAGGCACCTCGGCGTCAACCGTAATCACCCTGACGCTCTCCCCGCAGTCGCAGCACAGGATCATACCCTGGCTTTCCTCCCCGCAAAGCTTAGCGGGCGCAAGGTTAGCCACAAAAATGATCTTCTTTCCGATAAGCTCCTCGGGCTTGTACCACTGAGCGATGCCCGAAACTATCTGTCTGCCGCCCCGTCCGTCGTCCAGCTGTAATTTAAGCAGCTTTTTGGACTTAGCAACCTTTTCACAGGTAGTGACCTCGGCAGTCCTTAATTTTACCTCGGCAAACTTATCAATGTTTATGGTGTTTGCCTTGTCCAAGTCCTCGTCCTCTTTGTACCCGTCCTTTTTGGGCGCAATAACCGAATTGAGATACTCTATCTCCGTATCAACGTCAAGACGAGGGAACAATACGTCGCCTTTTTTCACGGTCACATTTTCGGGCAAAACGCCGAATTTGCCCAATTTGCCGTATTCAATGTCCTCAGCCACAGCGCCTATCTGTTCCAGTGCCTTAGGCATCATTGCGGGCATAAAGGGCTGCAAAAGCGCGGCGCATATTCTGATAGTGTCCAAAAGATTGTAAAGCACGGAAGCGAGTCTTGCCGCTTTAGAAGGATCCTTCGCCAATATCCAAGGCGCGGTCTCATCAATATACTTGTTGGCTCTTGAAACCACCGTCATAATTTCGGTAAGCGCCAAAGAAAGCTTAGTTTCGTCAATATACTTTTCAACCGCGGGAGCAAGCTTTTCCGCCATTGCCTTTAAATCGGCGTCAAACTCGCCTTCCTCACGCTCAGAGGGCAGTGTTCCGTCAAAATACTTTACAACCATTGCCACGGTTCTTGAAACAAGATTGCCCAGATCGTTGGCAAGGTCGGAGTTTATGCGGTTTATCATTATCTCGTTGGAGTAGTCGCTGTCCGAGCCGAAGGGCATTTCGCGGAGAATATGATAGCGTATTGTATCAACGCCGTATCTCTCGCCTAAAACAAAGGGGTCTACAACGTTTCCTATGGACTTGCTCATCTTAACGCCGTTGAAATTGATGTAGCCGTGTACCGAAAGAGTTTTGGGCAGCGGCAGATCGAGAGCCATAAGCATTGCGGGCCAGATAAGGGCGTGGAATCTCATAATATCCTTTGCCACCATATGAACGTCCGCAGGCCAGAAGTCCTTCATATCGTCGAATTTGCCGTTTTCGTAGCCTAAAGCGGTTATATAGTTGGAAAGCGCGTCGATCCACACATAAGCGATGTGCTTTTCATCAAAGGGCAGCTTAACGCCCCATGTAAAGCTTGTCCTCGATACGCACACATCTTCCAGTCCCGGCTTTATGAAGTTGTTTACAAGCTCCTTGGCTCTCCACTCGGGCTGAACATAATCGGTTTCGGTCAGCAGCTTTTCAAGCTTGTCGCTGAAAGCGGAAAGCTTGAAAAAGTACGCTTCCTCGGTGGCTTCCTTAACCTCGCGGTGACATTCGGGGCACATTCCGTTTTCATCAAGCTGTGACTCCGTCCAGAAGCTTTCGCAGGGCGTACAGTATTTGCCCTTGTATTCGCTTTTGTACAGGTAGCCCTTATCCAGAAGTGTCTTGTAAATATTCTGCACCGCCTGTTCGTGATAATCGTCCGTAGTCCTTATAAAGCGGTCGTAATCAACGTTTACGTACTTCCAAAGCTTTTGAAATTTCTCGGCGATCTCGTCCACATACTGCTTGGGCGTTACTCCCGCTTCCTTTGCCTTCTGCTCGATCTTCTGTCCGTGCTCGTCCGTTCCCGTCAGGAACATAACGTTATAGCCCTGCATTCTTTTAAAACGGACTATCGCGTCACAGGCGACGGTGGTGTACAAATGCCCGATATGAGGCGCCGCGCTGGGGTAATAAATAGGGGTGGTTATATAAAAATTCTTTTTCATTCTTATTATTTATCCTTTCATATGAAATAAGCTTCTTTGATTTTTGATATTGTGTGAGTTTTTGTTTGTTATTTCGTTTAATTTAACGGCACATTCGTTCACGTAATGTAAATCGGGTGCCCGATAGTCTTCTGCTGTTCAAAAGAGCCGCCCCTTTCATTTTTTTCATCTTAACATTATAACACCTTTTTGAATTTTTGGCAATATTACAGAAAAATTTGTGGATAAATTTACATTTTTCATAAAAAGGACTTGATTTTTTTGCCGTTTTCTTGTAAAATAGATATAAATATTAGTTTGCGCTAAACGCATGTTGACCCAACAGCCTTTGCGCAAGGCAGCCGCGCTTTGTTTCCGAGGACGCCCCAAGCGGGAGAGTCAAAGAGAAAAAAGCCTGAGTTAACGCGCTTGTAAATACTGTGCGCAGCCGTAAGGTTACATAACGTACAAGCCGCGTTGTAATGCAAAGAAAGAGGAATATTTTATGTCAAACAGATTGTTTCAAGGTGTTGTACATCAGATGAAGGACGCTATCGACCGCGTGATAGGGGTAATTGACGAAAACGCCACTATCGTTGCCTGCTCCGATTTAACGAAAATAGGAACGGGGGAGGAGCTTTTTACGGTAGAGCTTAACGAGACCCACGACACCTACACAAAGGACGGGTACACCTACAAGGCATTCGGCATCCATGTAAGACCCGATTACGTGGTATTTGTGGAGGGCACCGACGAGGTAGCGGCAAAATACGCTTCGATCATAGCCATATCGCTCTCCAGCATCAAGCAGTACTACGACGAAAAATACGACAGAAACAACTTCATCAAAAATATCATTCTCGACAACGTTTTACCCGGCGATATAGGCATAAAGTCAAGAGAGCTTCATTTTAACGCGGATATTAACAGAGTGGTTTTCCTTGTTAATATTATTACCTCAAACGAGGTTTCCGCATACGATGTTATCCAGAATCTTTTCCCGGATAAAAACAAGGACTTTGTTTTCAACATTTCCGAGAACGACATAGTGCTTGTTAAGGAGATCAAGAACAACATAGACGTAAAAGACCTGGAAAAGCTTGCCCGCTCCATTTCCGACACTCTTTCGGGCGAGTTCTTCACAAGAGTTAACGTAGGCATAGGCACTCCCGTAACGGGCGTTAAAGACCTTGCGCGCTCCTTTAAGGAAGCGCAGATGGCTCTCGAGGTAGGAAAGGTGTTCGACACCGAAAAGAATATAGTAAGCTACGACAACTTGGGTATAGCAAGGCTTATCTATCATCTGCCCACTACCCTCTGCGAAACGTTCTTAAAGGAAGTGTTCAAGAAGGGCTCTATCGAGTCTTTGGATCACGAAACACTGTTCACTATCCAGCGTTTCTTTGAAAATAACCTTAACGTTTCCGAAACCAGCCGCAAGCTGTTTGTACACAGAAATACTCTTGTTTACAGACTGGACAAGATAAAGAAGCTGACGGGACTTGATCTGAGAGAGTTCGACCACGCCATTATCTTTAAAATAGCTTTAATGGTAAAGAAATATCTCTCCGCCGATCCCGTGAAGTTCTGAGAAAGAAATCTGATATAACATCTCCCTCACTTACAAGTGGGGGTTGTGTGTTCTTTTGACCTGTGGAAAATATTGGAATTGGGGATAAAAAGATTTAATTATTTAAAAGGAAAGTAAAAATGGTAGAATTAAAAAATGTTGATGTGCATTATAAGGACGGCGGCAAACACGGCGTTGACGCTTTACACGACGTAAATATCCGTATAAACGACGGTGAATTTGTATTTATAGTGGGCAACAGCGGCGCGGGCAAAAGCACCATGCTTAAGCTTCTGACCCGTGAGATCCAGCCTACCAGCGGCCGTGTCTTTGTCAACGGCTACAACCTGTCCAAGATGAAAAACAAAAAGGTGCCCTATTTCCGCCGCTCCTTGGGCATGATATTCCAGGATTTCAGACTTATTCCCGATATGACGGTTTACGACAACGTGGCTTTTGTGCTGAGAGTTACCGACAAATCCAACAAGTACATAAGACAAAGAGTGCCTTACGTATTGAATCTTGTCAAGCTTGCGGATAAGGCTAAGTTTAAGCCCACGCAGCTTTCGGGCGGCGAGCAGCAGAGAGTGGCTATTGCCAGAGCCTTTGCCTGCGATCCTAAGCTTATCATTGCCGACGAGCCTACGGGAAATATCGACCCCGCGCTGTCCTATGAGATAGTGGAGCTTTTAAAGGATATTAACAGGTGCGGCACTACCGTTTTAATGGTAACGCACGAGCATGATTTAGTGCAGTATTTCGGCGGAAGAATAATCAACCTCAGCAACGGTTCCGTTGTCTTCGACAACTACATCGGAGGAGATGAGGAGTATATGGAGGACGAGCATGAGGGGGAGTAATTTTTCATATCTTGTAAAGCAGGGCATAGTGTCGGTATGGCACAACAGGATGATGTCCTTCGCGAGCTTCTGCATTATTATGGTAAGTCTGCTGCTTATAAGCCTCGCGGCTTTGATAGCCGCCGATCTGAACGTTGTTATAGGCAACGCCGAGGATAAAAACGAGGTGCTTGTTTATGTGGACAACGCCGACGAAGCTTCGCTTCTGCATATTGAGGAAACCATAAAAAGCAACATCTACACCCAAAGAGTGGTTTTTTATTCCAAAGAAGAGGCTTTTGAATCCCAAAAGGAAAAAATGGAGGAGTACGCGGAGGTTTTGAACGCCTTGAGAGAAAATCCAATGCCCGACACCTTCCGCGTTACCGTCAACGACCTGTCCAAGATGAACGAGGTGAAGCGCGCCTTTGAGAGCATAGACGGCGTGGACGAGGTCAGCGCGCCCTACGATTTCGCTTCGGTTCTGGTAAGCTTAAGAACTACCCTTACCATTATCGCGGGCGCAATGCTGATAGCTTTGGTCATAGTAAGCATAGTTATAGTTTACAACGCGGCGAGAACAAGCGTTTTTGCCCGCCGCAAGGAAATAGGCATAATGAAAAGCGTGGGTGCCACCAACTCGTTCATAAAATTCCCGTTCTTTATCGAGGGCATGTTTATAGGAGTTGTTGCGGGCGCGGTCTCATGGCTGCTGACAAAGATCTCCTATGAAGCGCTTGTTTCCTTCTTTGCGGGAGATCTTACTATCTGGCATGTTTTGGGACTTTCCAATGTTTTGCAGTTTAACGATGTAAGGTGGTACGTACTTGCTTTTAACTGCATAATGGGTGCGCTGTTAAGCGCTATAGGAACTGTTTTCAGTATGGGTAAGCATTTGAAAGTTTGATACTAACTGTGGAATTGGCGTAAAAGCATGCTCCGACTTTCAAATTGATAATTCAAAATTTGCGATTGCGATAATGTTCTCAATTTAAAATGCTTTAAATTGAAAGTGTGAGTTTATGGGCTTGTACGCGATATTATAGTAGGCGGCAAAGACGCTGTGCAATTTTAAATTTTCAATTTGTCAACTTTCTGAAAGGAGAAAACCTTATGAAAAAAATCCGCTGTAAAAAAGCAAAAAGCATAGTCCTCACTTTAACGCTCCTCTGCGGCATGACCATGATCATACCGCCGTGCGGAGAACAAAACGTAAGAGCGGCGACCTCTACCTCTATCACCGACAAGCAGGATAAAATAAAGGAGCTTCAGAACCGCAACAATCAGATAGACAACGAGATAGCGTCCATTGACGACAATATTTCCGACAACGAGCATTTGCAGGACTTGGCTTTTGAAAAATTAAACAACGCAAAGGATGAGCTTGATACTTACAACAATCTCCTTTACGATATGGAGCAGGATATTGATGCAAAGCAGGCGGACATAAACGCTCTGGATATTCAGATAGCCGCAAAGGAAGAGGATATAAGGCAAAAGAAAAAGGATATAGAGTTTCTTGAAGCGGAAAATGAAAAAAACCTCGAGAAATTCGGAGATATGCTTCACGCCTTGTACATAACCGAAAATTCGGATATTTTCGCGGTGCTTTCCGATTCCTCGGATATTTACGATCTGCTTGTAAGAACAAAGCTTGTGATGAATGTCACAGAGCAGAACGACAAGCTTATGAAGGAGCTGAAGCAGTCGCTGGCGGACGCGGAGGATATGCTGGCGCAGCTTGAACAGGACGCCGCCGATCTGGAAACCTTCCACACAAAGCTCGACAACGATATGAAGGAGCTTGAGGACAAGAAAGCGGGTTTGACGGAGAAGCAGAAAGAGGCACAGGAAGCAAGCGATAAATTTAACAACGAGTACGACTATTATTCCTCTGTTATCGATAATTTCGAATACAGACAAAGCCAGCTTAAAAACGAAAAAGCGGCTAACAGAGAGGAGATAGAGGACTACGAAAAGCAGATACAGCGCGAGATAATGTTAGCGCAGCAGAACAGCAATCAGACCTATCAGCAGGGAGACTGGCTGTGGCCCGTTGATACCCGTTTCCATTACATAACCACCAGATTCGGCTACGATTCATGGAGAAACGGCAACCATAACGCCATAGATATAGGCGACGGCGGAATAAACGGTACCAATATCTACGCCTCAAAAAGCGGCGTTGTTATTACCGCCAAGGATACCTACATACCCGGATACAGCTACGGAAAATATATCGTTATAGACCACGGCGACGGTTACTCAACCTTATACGCCCATTGCAGCGCGATATACGTAACGGTGGGACAGTCGGTAAATCAAGGTGACGTTATCGGCGCGGTAGGCTCCACAGGCTGGTCTACGGGTCCGCATCTTCACTTTGCGGTGAACGTGAACGGCGTTCCGCAGGATCCTTTCAACTATGTGGTTATGCCTTAGTAAAAATATACGACGGGCAAAAACACGGTGCGGCTTTCGTAAGAATTGTCATAAAATAAGGAAAAAACAGGCAAAAATATTACGGCTTTGTCATTGATTTTCGTCTTATTATGTGGTACAATAATTGTCAATGTGTTGGAGATACCAAGCGCTTTGTTTAAATACCGCAAGGGCTTGGATTTTAACAAGAAATAAAATGAAAGCAAGGATATTGAACGGCGTTCAATATAAAGGAATGCTTATAAATTCGCGGTTTGATCAAAATAAGTCAAAAGAAAAGGACAGCAAAAACGGCATATGAATAAAAAAATATCGGTGGGCATGCTGATAAGCCTTGTGGCTATTGCCTGCGCAATAACCTACGTTGTTACGATAACCGTATCGACAAATATGTTTAACCGGCTTATCGGCGGCGTTAACGAACGCGAGGAGATATATTCAAAAATTCAGGAGATCGACTCGTATGTAAGAAGCGCGTCATATTACGATATTGACGAGGAGACGCTTTTGAACGGCATTGTCAACGGCTATGTCAGCGGTCTCGAGGACGGCGGGGCGCAGTACCTGACGTCGGCGCAGGCGTTCAAAAAAATGCAGGTGGAAAACGGAACGCTTATTTCGGCGGGCTTTGAGGCGGAAAAGGAAGAAAGCGGATACATAGTCGTTTCGCAGATATATCCCAATTCTCCCGCCTCGGACTTAAACATACAGGTAGGCGACGTTATAACCGCGATAGACGGCAGCAACGTGCTTGAAATGGGCGCGGAAAACGCCATAAACGCGTTGGAGGGCGATGAAAGCACCAACGTTCGCCTGTCTCTGCAAAGAAGCGGCGAAACCATTTCGGTCACGGCAACAAGACGTTCCTTTACTATCCGCTCGGTAACTTCAACGGTGGTAAAGGGGTACGGCTACATAAGAATAAACGCCTTTAACAAAGAAACCGACAGACAGTTTATTTCCGAATTGCAGAATTTGCAGGCTGGCGGCGCTTTGGGATATGTGATAGACGTAAGAAGCTGTACGGGCATATTTGATCCGCTGCCCGATATGCTGAGCAGATTCATTTCGGGGCAGCTGATAGCCAACGCAAGGTACAAGGACGGTACCGTTGCCAAGTTTGCCGAAACCTTGGGCGAGGCGGACGTTAAGGTGCCCGTTGTGGTTGTGGTAAACGAAAACACCGTGGGCGCGGCGGAGCTTTTCGCGCTGAGTCTCAGAGACTTTGCGGCGGCGAAGGTGGTAGGCAAGCAGACCGCGGGAAAAGGTACCGTTACCGAAACAAAAAACCTTTCGGACGGCACCGCGATCGTTATAACCGCCGCGGAGCTTATTCCCGCCGCGTCGAATACCCTTTCGGGAGGAATAAAGGTGGATTTCTCGGTGGATATTTACAATCAACCGGATTACAGTCCCGAGGACGTTTCCTCCGCCGATCCGCAGATAAGCAAGGCTTTTGAGGTGCTGGAGGGTATGAAAACGGCGTAAGCGTTCCGACGAATACATTGCGGAAAAGCTCATATAAATAAATAAAATAACATAAATCGGAGGAAATGATCATGGCAGATAAGCAGCATGTGTTGACCACAGAGGGACTTAAAAAGCTTCAGGACGAGCTTGAAGAGCTCAAAAGCGTCAAAAGGCGCGAGATAGCCGATAAAATCAAGGTTGCGCTTTCTTTCGGAGACCTTTCGGAAAACAGCGAGTACGATGAAGCCAAAAACGAGCAGGGTATTATCGAGGCGCGCATCGCGGAGATCGAGGCAACCCTCCAGAACGTTAAGGTGCTGGATTCAAGCGATCTTACCACAGAGCATATCAGCGTAGGCAACAGAATTGTTTTGAAAAACCTTAACACCAACGAGGAAATGGAATTTCATATCGTAGGCTCAAAAGAGGTGGATATGAAGCAAAGAAAGATCTCCGATGAGTCTCCCGTAGGCAAGGCCTGCATGGGCAGAGCAAAGGGAGATGTTTTCGAGGTGGAGGCGCCCGCGGGTATTCTTAAATTTGAGGTATTGGATATTTCCAAGTAATATGAAAGGTAAAAGACATCAATGGCAAAGGAACAAAACGAAGTACAGGAAAATGTTGAGCTTTCCGAGGAACAGTATCTCGAACAGCTCAGCGAACAGCACAGGATAAGAATAGAAAAGCTGAATCAGCTTAAGGCTGATGGCAAAAATCCCTATGAGATAACAAAATTCCCCGTATCTATAATGAACGGGGAGATAAGAGCCGATTTTGAAAAACTGGAAAACGAGACAGTGTCTATCGCGGGCAGGATAACAAGCTGGCGCGATATGGGCAAGGCTAACTTTATAGATATACGCGACGCCTCCGACCGTATGCAGGTCTATGTGAGAATAGACGACGTGGGCGAGGAAAGCTTCAAGGAATTCAAAAAGTGGGACTTAGGCGATATTGTGGGAGTAACGGGCTTTGTTTTCCGCACAAAAAGGGGTGAAATTTCCGTTCACGCAAAGGAGATCACCCTGCTTTCCAAGTCGCTTCTGCCCCTGCCCGAAAAGTGGCACGGCTTAAAAGACAAGGAGGAGCGTTACAGAAAGCGTTATCTCGACCTTATTGCAAATCCCGAGGTAAAGGACACTTTTGTTATCCGTTCAAAAATACTCCGCGAGATAAGAAGCTATCTTGACGGCTTGGGCTTTATAGAGGTGGACACGCCCGTTTTGCATACGCTTGAAATAGGCGCTGCCGCAAGACCCTTTGTTACTCACCACAACGCCTTGGATATAGACATGTATCTGAGAATAGAGACGGAGCTGTATCTGAAAAGGCTTATAGTAGGCGGATTTAACAAGGTCTACGAGGTAGGGCGCATTTTCCGCAACGAGGGCATGGACGCTACCCATAACCCCGAATTTACCTCTATTGAAATGTATCAGGCATACACCGACTACTTCGGTATGATGGACCTTATCGAAAATATGTACCGCACCATTGCCGTTAAGATATGCGGCACCGACACGATACCTTATCGCGGGGAGAATATCGAGATAGGCAAGCCTTGGACAAGAATGAAAATGACCGAGGCCGTAAAGAAGTATGCCGATGTAGATTATTACGGCTGGGCAAGCGATGAGGAAGCAAGGGCGGCTGCCAAGGCTAAGAATGTTGAGGTTGACGCTTCGGCTACCAAGGGCGACGTGCTTATCGCTTTCTTTGAGGAATTTGTTGAAGAGAAGCTTATTCAGCCCACTATTATTTATGATTATCCCGTTGAAAACTCTCCCCTCGCAAAGAGAAAGCCCGACGAGCCTGCCTTTACCGAAAGGTTTGAGTACTTTATCAACGCTTCCGAGTTCGGCAACGCTTTCTCGGAGCTGAACGACCCTATCGATCAGAGAGAGCGCTTTGTAAAGCAGGTGGAGCAGAGAAGAAAGGCGGGAGGCACCAACGCGCAGGTGGACGAGGACTTCGTTACCGCTTTGGAATACGGCTTGCCCCCTACGGGAGGTCTCGGTATGGGATTGGATAGGTTTGTGATGCTGCTGACGGACAGCGCTTCAATAAGAGATGTGCTGTTGTTCCCGACAATGAAGCCTTTGGACTGATAAAAAGGAGCAATTATGGTGTTATCGCTGATTAAAGAAAATATCTCCTATACAGAGGAAGGTAATATCTTTCATTTTATTCTTGATGACGAAAGCCGCCCTCAGTGGTCAAAGGCGCTTGACGGCTATCTTGCAGGTATTGATTTGCAAATGAAGCGGAAATATGCTGAGCAGCGGGAAATTATGACTAAGGATGCCAAGCGTAAGCGTTTTGTCGATTTTGTTTCTGAGGTAAAAGGTGTAAAGGTAGATTTGGCAAGCGGACCGTCAGGATACTTTGCTCCGTTTGCCGATACACTGACTCCCAATGATACTTTTATTATTACCGACGCGTGTCCTTCTGTAATAGCGGCACATTCCGCCGCCTGCGATAAGGAAAACATCTATGTATTTGACATGGATTTGGATCAGTCGCTGCCGTTTAAAGATGAAAGCGTTGATATCTTTACCGGAAATTTTTTTTTTTTTTTTTACAATTATGACTCGTTAATTTCCGAGTTTTACAGATGCCTAAAGCCCGGGGGAAGATTTGCCGTTATTGAAATATTCTTTGATCACGGCTGCAAAACATACGAGCATTTGAGCGCGCAGGGAAACATATGGGCTTCTTTTGAAACATTTGTATCTTATTGCGAAAGCGTTGGATTTACTAATTTAGACAGCGAGATTATCAACACGAGAAAAGGTAAGATATCCGAAGGAGACTTGTATCCGTTGGATGATAATGATTGCTCAACCGACAGAACCATTTACTTTGAAAAAAAGTAAATCATGAAGTCAGGTTAATGTCGCTTACATAATTATACACATAGATCAGTAAAGAACGGCTTTTTTTAACGGCTTTCAATAGTGCCGACAAAAACATTGCAATATGAAAGCGGATACCGACACAAACGAATAGTTGCTTGACCCGCGGCGTTTGCTGCGGGTTATCCTGTAGGAAATTATACTAATTCTCGATTAAAATAAGACAAAGCCGGCGGGCGGGGCGTTTCTGATCATGGAAGTCCCGACTCAGGAATATGCGGATATTTCAAGTCGGGCTGACGCGGAGCAGGAACGCCCAGGTCGCCCAATTTGTCTGATTATTATTGAGATTTAGTATTATGCCCACAAGCGGCTTTTTACAACCGTTTGTGGGCATAATAATTTTTTGTGAATCAATCTGTTTTATTGATAACCTTTATAGTGATCATGTCCCAATAAACATCATCAAGCAGTACTTTCTCGTCCAGTGTTTCTATTTTCGCCATATAATTTACCCTGCCTTGACCGGAAGGGTAGACAAGAGCATACAGCGATTCGCCGTCAGTATAAAGAGTTCTTAATATGTATAACCAGTCCTCGCCACCAAAATAAAGTGAGTATAGCGGCATTTTTTCCGGATTACCGTCCTGCCAGCGGCACAATTCCGCGCCCAACGTCAAGTCAAGAAGATATATTTCATCACCAATTATAGTAAAATTATATTCTATGGGCGGCGTGTTTTTTTCTCCTGTTGTGAGATCAACAGAATGCAATATAAAATTCATATCCTTATAATAAAAGACTCCGTTATGAATAAAATCGTAAATTATAGTAGTGTCTGATATAAAGCAAATTTTCTCGTTATCGTTCATCAAAAAATATTCATATATATCATCTTCTCCGTTTTTGCCGATTACTTCCCTTGAAATAACGTAATCGTCTATGCGATAGTATGTAAAGCCCTCATATAAGCGTTCTTCTTCACCGCTTTGCTCATCAAGCCTGTATATATAAAATTTATCTTCATATTCCTTTGCATAATACACTCCTGTACTGTCAGCCCGCGGATTATATACATCTTCATCGGTTAATTGTGTGACTTCTTCACTCTCAATGTCATATTTATAAAGTATTCCGTCATAACGGTAGTCAAGATCACTTACTTTTTTATCGGAAAGAAAATATATGCTTTTATCATAATAATATAAGTAGTGTGCTTTCTTATCAGAAAGTAATTTTACATTCTCCCCATCATATGAATATAATTTCCAACCTTTAGTCATATCCGAGAAATAAATCATTTCTTCATCGAAACAGAAAACATTAAACGCGGAGGAACGGGCTCTATTGTTAATAGTGGAAAAAGTCAGTCCTTCTTCCGAAATATCTATTCCCGTAAATTCGAGTTGTGCGTTTTCCATTTCCGTAGGTTTGGCAGTCTCGCTTGCTTTGGCTTCGGTAATCTCTTCCAATACCCCGGAGGTTGATTCTTCCGAAATGGTGTTTTCTCCGCTTGAATTTGTGCAGGCTGTTAAAGCTAAGCTGCAAATCATAATTAGCACTGTTATTTTTGTTTTCATTCCGTTTCCTCCTTAATTATCAATTATCCTCCCGCAGGTTCAAATGAGAATATGCAGCACATAATTCCCCGAATCGTCTTCTGAAGGCTCCAACTTGGCCATATAATACTCATGGGTGGCATTGATTTCCGCGTCATAGACAATAGCATACAGTGATTTGTTATCGGCATAAATTCTTTGTATTTGGTATAGCGGCAAATATTCGCCGGAACTGTCAATAATGGAATCTACACGCATACGTTCGGCATTCCCGTCCTTCCAACGATACAGTGATTGCAGAATTTTACCTTCAATAAAATATATTTCATCATCCAGAACAGCAAACCTCTTGCCAATGGACATTGTATTTCTTTCTCCGGTTCTGAGATCAACAGAATGTGTTTGTAAATCTTGATCCACATAATAAAAAACTCCGTTATGGATAAAATCACAAACATCGGCTACGTCATACGCAAGGCATATTTCCTCGTTACCGTTTACAAGAAAATAATCATATTTTCCGCTTGTATTGCTTACCCTCTTTGAAATGTAATAGCTGTCTATTCGATAAGGTGCCAATCCCTCGCATAAACGTTCTTCACCGCCGCTTTCTTCGTCAAGCCTATATATGTAAAATTTATCGTCATATTTCTTAGCGTAATATATTCCTGTAATATCGATCCGAGGGTTATACACGGGATCATCACTTATCTGCGTGATTTCTTTGCTTTCTGTATCGTATTTATAAAGTATTCCCTCAAACAGATTGCCATATATGTCCATAGCTTCATCAGCGGATAGGAAATACAGGTTTTTATCATAATAATATAAATAGTACGCCTGTATATCCGTAATTAGCCTAACATTCTCTCCGTCGTATGAATACAGCTTCCAACAATCCTTTGTATCCGAAAAATAGATCATATCTTCACTGTAAGCAAAGATCGGAAAACCGGCCGTTCTGTTGTTAACAGTGGAAACAGTCAGTGCTTCATCCGAAATGTCTATCCCGGTAAATTCGGGGTAGGCGTTTTCGGTTTCCGCTTTCGATTCTTCGGCAGCCTCGTCTGCTTTGATTTCAGTGGTTTCTTCCGATTCAGCAGAGGCGGAATCGGTGGGAACAGTGTTCTGTTTTTCGCTTGAATTTGTGCAAGCGGTTAGGATTAAGCCGCAAATCAGAATTAGTGATATGAGTTTTGCTTTCATTTTTTGCCTCCCTTTTTCTCCGGCAGTAATTTATTGTCCCGGAAAATATATTTGCCGAAAGTAAAAATCTCTTTGTAAACAATGCTCGCAATACCGTATAATACGTTGTTTTTTTAGAACACAAATACTCTGAGGACTCGACAAAATGTCAAGTCCTCAAAAGTATTTTAAGTTACAGCAAACGATAACTTATTTGATGTTTGCTATTAATGGGGGCAATTGGAATTTGAATGATAATCCGCTTGTCCGGATCTTGTGCCAATACTTTCGCCACATGAATTACATACATAGGTAAATGTGAATCTAAATTGTTGAACATAGCACGACTCTTTTTCGCCGTTTTTATTTGTAAATGTGTGCGTAAAGGAATAAACGTGTTTAAAATCTGATAGGACTTCCTCACAGGACGAGTGCGAACAACTACCAGCAGGCGGATAAGGTTTATTCGCTACGATATCAGGCTCCTTAAGACACTCAACCTGTGAATTCTCTTTGCCATTTTCAATTGGCGATAGTTCTTCGGCGTAAACAAGCATACTCGCTGTCATTACAAGTGCCATTAACGCCGAAATAAGTTTTTTGCCGAAATCCTTCATTTTAGGATTCCTCCTTTAATTTTTATTTCTATTATCATCGTAACAGCAACAAACGTGTATATGTTACGATCATAAAAGATGCTATGTATTGCTGCTATCAGTAAAATAAATGCTATTGTTCAAAATAATATCATAGAAAATAACTTTTTACGGTCAGCTTTTGAGCTTTTACTCTACTCATTCAAATATGCCGATAGTTTTCTGTTCGCCTCGGTTATAAAATCCTCCAGCTCAACGCCCCCTTCCAAATAGCTCAGAAAATCACCGTAATAGATGTCCCAAGGTATGTTGAAGGTTACCTCCGCGTTTTCGTATACGGCATAAAGACTTTGGGTATAAGGATCGTCGCTGTAGGTGCTCTTATCGGTGAGAGCAAAGCTGTTTTCCGTATTTGCAAGGCGTGACGCCATTCTTTCTATAAACAGCAGCGTTTCCTCAAGATGCTCCGAATACGGATTAACGCAGATGAACATACATGTGGCGATATTTTTTCCGTTTACCGAAGGCAAGGCGGCAGCAAGCAGATTTTCGTCGCCCACCAGCTCCCGCTGGCGCGATAAGTCGCTTACAGTGGTAAAAAGCATTTTTTCATAAATATCTTCAAAGTAAGAGCTTCCCGGGATCTCCACTCCGCTCAAAAGGTTTGCTTTGTGCATACTCAGGGCGGAGGGCAGGAGTCCGGAGTCACCGTTAAAAATTTCGGCACGGTTGTTTTCTTTTAAAGTTACGGCAAGCTGTCGGAAGGTATCGGTGTCAAAGCTGTCGTTTTCGGAAAGATAGGAATTTAATAACGAATACAGCAGATAATATTTTCCGCAATCGTAATATCCCGAGATATTTTCCGTCTCTCCGAAAAATTCCTCTATATCCTTCGGGAATGTAATGCCCATGTCCTCGCAGTTCTTTTGGTTGTACGCCAGAGCAAGCACCGAGGCATCAACCGGCAGCATCCATATGTCTCCGTTTTCATCGGCGGCGGCTTCTTTTATAAAGGGGAAGCAGCTGTCTATGTACTCCCTCACCCCGGGCACATCCGTCAGAGGGTAAAAGCTGCCCTTGCTCCTTATATTGCTTGAGTAGGTTGAATTTGTATCCACCATTACTAAGTCATAGCTTTTGTCCAGTGACAAAACCGTAAGAGCAAAGCCGTCGTTATCAAGCAGATCGGTTCTGATCTGATAGCCGCAGCCGAACAGCGGATCTATCAGGTTGTCCGCTACCGAGGTAATGACTCTTATGGGAGGATCAGCGGTGCTTACATCGGCCGAATATTTATAAACCTTATTGGATAAAGCGTTTACATAGGACATTACACATACATGATCCCCCTCAGCCGAAACGCCGCTCACGCTGAGATCATCGTCCAATTGTATAACCCCGCTTGTATCGTCAAGTCCGCTGAATGACAGTGTGTCGCTATAGTTGTCTGCTGCAAAAACAAAGTCAAGATCATTGTTTACAAACTCAAAATCCGTCATATCGTAAAGCTTATTTGTATAACACAAAACGCTTTCATCGGCCAGATCGTAAAAGCAATATCCCGTGTTCTTCTCATAGCCGTAAACTATCACCCGTCCGTCCCGTTCGGAAAAGGACACGGGATAGGGTATATCGCTTACGGTATTCGTCCCGCTGC
This sequence comes from Oscillospiraceae bacterium, assembly GCA_014796735.1. Lineage (GTDB taxonomy): Bacteria > Bacillota > Clostridia > Oscillospirales > Ruminococcaceae > Ruminiclostridium_E. Next base: position 150 of record JAAVIG010000215.1, on the reverse strand, counting down.
TCATATCGTAGCAGCCTATGGCGTAGCCCTCATAGGTGAATCCGACGGAAAAGTCACTGTTCAGCTCAAGCATGTCGGAAAAGCCTGTATAATCATCTTTTACGCCCATCCAATAAACCTTATCTCCCGTCACCCTGATCTTGCTCATAG
>JAAVIG010000214.1 GCA_014796735.1 Oscillospiraceae bacterium | reverse complement strand
AGGTCAGCGAATATATCGGGCTGTGCGTAAGCGAGGACGCGGTAACGCTTCTTGATATCAACAATACCGTACCCGCCGATATTTACAAGGAAAACATCGAGGGCAAGTTCAGATATACGCAAAAGGACACTTTCATGGGCTTCCACTGCGGAAATACTCCCTCCTGTAAGCTTACCTCTTCCACAATGAAGTATCAGCTTATCATGCACAGAGGTCTTGAGCCCGATAAGGAGCCCGATATAACAAGAGGTACTCTCGAGGGCGATATTATCCCCGGAGATATTACGTTCTTCCGTTTGCAATCCACCTCCGACTGTAAGGTAAGGGCGTATGTTGCGGAGGGCGAGATACTTCCCGTAGCTACACGCTCCTTCGGCGGTATCGGCGTATTCGCCATAGACGAAATGGCGAGATTTTACCGTCATGTGCTTATCAAAGGCAATTTCCCTCACCACGGCGCGGTGGCGTTCGGTCATTACGGCAAGCAGATTTTTGACGTGCTTACCTACCTCGGCGCAGAGGAAATAGGCTATAATAAGCCTAAGGGCGTGCTTTATGACGGGGAGAATCCTTTTGCGAAATAAAGCCGGATGCAGACTATAATTATTGTATTTTTACTTTAATTATGTTAAAATAAGGATAACCGCCAATTTAACCGCAGCGGTATAACAAAAAGCAGACGTTATTTATACGCATATAAAATTGCCGAGTACAAAACTGCAACTTGTACTCGGCAATTTAGCTATGCTGACGTGATAAAAATGTGCAAGTAAAATCAAGCGGCTTTTCTTAAAGCGTAGTATAATACATACAGGGCGGTCGAAACGGGGTGAACATACGAATGTACGAATGGCAGCAGCAGATACAGACAATCGTTAACGTAATTGACGAGTGTATTAAACAGCATAATGACGAAGCGCTTACATTATTCTATCTGTCCCGGGTGCTGGGGTACTCCGAATTTTATGTAACCAAAAAATTCAGGGAAATTTCGGGCATGCAGTTCAGAGATTATCTGCGGCAAAGAAAATTGGCGTTTGCGCTGAAGGAGGTGAGAGATAGCGGCAGAAGCATATTGGATATTGCCGTTGATTACGGCTTTTCGTCACACGAGGCTTTTACCCGCGCATTTAAGACAGCGTATGGGATAACGCCGAGCGAATACCGCAAAAACCCCGTTGCGCTGGTTCTTCGTACAAAAATATGCGCTTTCGACCGCTACTTTTTAGGAATCGGAGAAATTGGTATGATAAAATCCACAGACGATATTAAAATTTATTTTGTTACCCTTCCCGCCCATAAATTTATGCACATTAAAAGCTATGACAGCTGCGGTTATTGGGATTTCTGGCAGAAGCAGGGTCAGATTCCCGGGCATGACTGCGAAACTATCTGCGGTTTGCTTGACAGCATCAAGAACAAGCTGGACGACGACGGCGGCAGCGAGCCCAACAGCGGCAGCGGACAGATCATGGCGTTTTTGCCCGACCCAAACGGCAAGCGCTGCACCTTCCTCGGCGTTCCATGCGCGGAATGTTACGGGGTGCGTCTTCCCGGCGATTACAGCGGTGAGGTGCCTCCGCAAATGCTCATGATGGACGTTCCCGAAGCCGAGTACATTGTTTTTGAACACGGCGCCTTTGATTATGAGCAGGAAAACTGCTCCGTAGAAGAAAAAATAAATAAAGCGATCGCGGATTTTGACTTTTCGGACACAGGATATTGCTTTGATAACTCCGTTGGCAGAATAGCTTACTTTTATCATGATCCCGAACGGTTCTGGAAAGAGATCAGACCGGTACGCAAAATATGATCGCCGGCATTACAGCCGACATACGGAACAGGCAGGGTTTATCTCCTGCCTGTTCTGTATTTTCCGAAGTCGGATCGGTGCAAAACCCCACCTTTTTTAATCTGAAATAAACTCGATCAGCCTTTTCTCATCTCTTTTACACTGTTCGTACCCCTCATCGTAAAGCCTGACTAATTTTTTCGGATCGCTTTCCGTCCGTCCTATTCCGAAAACATCGTCGGGAGCGATAATAAACGCCTTTCCCTCCTGTTCGAGCTCCAAAAGCTTTTTCATGCTGTTATTGTACCTTTCGGGTCTGTTCAGAAAGCTCTTTAAAAACTCGGGATATTTTCCGTAAAAGGCTTTTACCAAAGGCGTTGCCTTTTCGTAGCCCTTTATATACCCACGCTGACGGGTAAGCAGCACAACAACCTTGTTGCAGCCGTCCGCAAATGCCTTTTCAAAGGGTATCGAGTCCGCAACTCCGCCGTCCATGTATAAGCCGCCGTTCATTTCAATAGGCTTGAACAAAAGCGGCAAAGCGCAGGTAGCCCTTAACAGCGTGAATTCCCTATCCTTCGGAAGCTCTATATACTCCACCAGACCGCTTTCAAGGTTTGTTACCACCGCTATGCAGTTTTCCTTTCTGCTGTCAAAGGTATCGTAATCGAAGGGCAGCAGCTTATTGGGTATTTCGTCAAATACGAATTGTAAGTTGTAGTAGCTTTTGTTTTCTTTATTCAAAAGATGTTTTAACCCCGCGTAACGCTTATCGTTCTGATACTGCGTCATAATGCGGTAATTTCTTTTAAGCTGCCTTGAAGAATAGCTCACTCCGAAGGATATTCCCGCCGATACTCCGATAACGTAATCGGCGTATATTTTAAGCTCCAGAAGTCTGTCCATGACTCCACAGGAAAAATAAGTGCGGCTGGCTCCGCCCTCCAGTACAAGTCCGATTTTCATCTTGCATCTCCTTTTTTCAGATTACAAATATATTTTAACATATTTTTGAAAATTTTTCAAACTATTGCACCAAACAGGCTTGTTTTACCGTTACTTATAGTGTATAATAAATTAACGCAAAACTTTAACCGCAAATCGGGAGGTGTAAAATGGACGATTTAAGCAAATACTTAAAAACAATAGACGAGGTGATCGCAAACGGGCGTTATAAGGACGACTGGGGATCCTTGTCGCAGTACAGCGTTCCGAAATGGTACAAAAATTCCAAGTTCGGTATCTTCATTCATTGGGGAGTGTTCAGCGTTCCCGCTTTCGCAAGCGAGTGGTATTCAAGACAGATGTACGTTAAAGACTCCGATGAGTATAAGCATCATACGGAGGTTTACGGCAAGCATACCGAATTCGGCTATAAGGACTTTATCCCCATGTTTAAAGCCGAAAAATTCGACCCCGAAAAATGGGCGGAGATTTTTTCCCAAGCGGGCGCTAAATACGTTGTTCCCGTGGCGGAGCACCATGACGGTTTTCAAATGTACAAAAGCGACATTTCACATTGGAACGCTTATGAAAAGGGGCCCTGCCGCGATGTGCTGGGCGAGCTGAAAACGGCCTGCGAGGCTAAAGGCTTGAATATGGGTACGTCCTCCCACCGCGCGGAGCACTGGTTCTTTATGGGCGGCGGCAAGGATTTTGAAAGCGATATAAAAGAGCCTTTGAAGCGCGGCGATCTTTACTGGCCCTCAATGCAGGCGCCGGAGAATTTTCACGATATTTTCGGCGAGCCCTATCCCACCGAGGAATACTTGCAGGATTGGCTTGTAAGGTGCTGCGAACTGGTTGACCGTTACAGACCGAAAACATTTTACTTTGATTGGTGGATTCAGCACAGCGCGTTTAAACCCTATCTGAAAAAATTTGCCGCATACTATTATAACCGCGCCGAGGAATGGGGAACGGAGGTCGTTATAAATTACAAGCATGACGCGTTTATGTTCGGAACGGCAGTCCCCGATGTGGAAAGAGGACAGTTTGCGGACAGAAAGCCCTTTTTCTGGCAGACGGACACGGCGGTGGCGTTAAATTCATGGGGGTATACCGAAAACAACTGTTACCGCAAGGCGTCCGATATTGTGCGTGATTTAGCGGATATTGTCAGCAAAAACGGCTGTTTGCTGCTTAATATAGGCCCTAAGGCGGACGGAAGTATTCCCGACGAGGACAGAGATATACTTCTCGGAATAGGCGAGTGGCTCAAAATAAACGGCGAGGCGATTTACGGGACGAAGTTGTGGAGACGTTTCGGAGAAGGCCCCACGCAGATTGTCGAGGGACAGTTTACCGACGGCATAAACAAAAACTTTACCTCACAGGATATACGCTTTACCACCGCAAACGGTTATCTTTACGCCATTGTACTGAAAAGCAGCGACAGCGGAGATTATCTTATCACCTCTCTGGATATGCAAGACGCTTCTCAGCGCGACAATTTCCACGGAATAGTTAAGGACGTAAGTGTTTTGGGTTCGGATAAAAAGCCCAAGTGGGAAAGAGCTGCCGACGGAGTTCATATTAAAACAGACTACAAAAACGGCGATTATCCTATTGTGTTTAAGATCGAAATCGAATAAAAAGAGAGCGTGAGATAACCAGCAGGGATATGGAGGTATATGCAATTAGGAGAAATTTGCTTATTATCAAATGCATTGCTGGACCGGAATTGCTTGTTTTACTCGCAGTTTTAATAACCACAAGGTTTCCTTGTGGTTATTATAGTTATTTTCATTAAAAGGAGATGATGTGATATGAAAAATATTGTTAGTTGTATTCAAATACGGAGGGTGACTATAATTTAGCTCTCCGTTAGTTAATAAGGAGAGATATTAATGGATATTTTAAACTTTGAAAAAAAGCACATCGAAAAAGCAACAGCAATTGCTCGTGCAAACTACTATGATGAGCGGCAATTTGTAAAAGAGTTACCACAAGTGCGGGATATTCCTGACTTAAACGGTTTTGCCGAGAATGGATTGGGTGTTGTTGCGTTTGAAGATGAAAAGATGATAGGATTCTTGTGCTGTTGTGCCCCCTTTGACAATGCGTTCCGGTCTACGGATGTGAGAGGGATTTTTTCTCCTATGGGTGCAAATGCAGCCATTTCTAAAAACCGCTCAAAAATTTATGCTGCCATGTATCAAGTAGCAGGGGCAAAGTGGGTAAAGGCTGGCGCAGTTTCTCATGCAATCTGCTTACACGCTCATGATGAAGAACTACAGCGGCAATTCTTTCTTTATGGTTTCGGTTTACGCTGTTTAGACGCTATTCGTCCGATGGCATTGATTGACTGTGAACCTTGTGAAAATTATGATTTTGTCGAATTGTCAAAAGCTGAATTTCACTCTGTCTATCCGCTTTATTTAGCATTATATCGCCATTACTGCGAAAGCCCTTTCTTTATGAATCGTAAGCCCGAAACACAAGAAGAATTTATGTTATCCTCTATGCAAGAAGGGGGACGGTACTTTGTGGCAAATCAGAACGATAAATTATGTGCATTTTTAAAAATTTCAGCTTACGGCGAAACGTTTGCTGCAACGGGAACCACCTATCGTCATATTAGAGGTGCATACTGCATGCCGGAACATAGGGGTAAGGGAGTATATCAAAATTTACTGAACTTTACCATATCTACACTGAAAGAAGAAGGCTATACCAGACTTGGAGTGAACTTTGAAAGTTTCAATCCAACAGCCCGTGGATTTTGGCTAAAATATTTTACTGCTTACACCAATAGTGTAGTGCGAAGGATTGACGAGAGAATTACGCGGCTAAGATTATAAAAGTACACTCTCTATTTATCGCTTAGTGGAGGTAAGGAGAAAATGGGTGTTGGCTGATGGGGTGTTACGCATTAGCCTTTTTAATAAAATTATCCTGCAAGTGGTTTTAGACATAAAAAGAAGTAGACGGAATTTTATACATGTATCAAAGAACACGCCGAGATTGATTAGTATATAATCACCGCCGTCATGTTCGGATCAAGCCGAGCATGACGGCGGTGATTTTCACTTTTCCTTATTCATTTCATACATTTTATAATACACCTCACGCCTTCCCTCGGATATGGCGTTCTTTATTTTCCCGCAAACCTCTTTTTCTCTTAATCTTGTGGTAAGCAAGGGCGAAAATCTTCTCCCCTCCATTGCAATCGCATCTTCCACCGCCTGTTCAAAGGTCTTTTCCTGTCCTGTATACAGCTGCGCTGTATCGGTAACGTTGACCAGCCAATCCACAAGCCCGATAACGTCCACCATCTGACGGTATTCGCACTCCAAGCGCTTGTAGGAGTCGGGATAGCCTCCCGAGCCGTCATACCAGCTGTGATGCCCCTGAGCCACGGCGGCAAAGGGAAGCGTTGAGCTTCTTTTTGCCAGACACGCCATGCCTATCAAGGTATGAAGATGAGCCATTTCGTATTCGTCCTCAAACCATTGCCTTGCGGAATTGGAGTATAAATTCATAAAATTCATCTTGCCTATGTCGTGGAATATCCCGCATTCCATTGCGTAGCGTTTTACGGCTTCCTTTTTTTCACCTGCGTCGGTTATTTCTTTTATAAATCCGATGTCATCGAAAAAGTCGGGCTCCTCCTCCGTTATAATCTCACAAAGCACCGCCGCCGCCCTGCCCACAAGCCATGAGTGAACGTATATTCTCGGCGCGAAGTTTATTTGCAGATTCTGAAGAAATTCCTTATAAGGAATACTTTTTTCGGTTTCCACAAAGGTATATGACAACTGCCTCAAATAAAAAAACAGGCTTTCGCTTAAAGTCTCCTCGGGAAAAGCGTCCACATATTGCAATATTCTTTGATAAAGGCTTTCTATGTATTCCTTCCTTTGAGGGATAAGCTCGGGGCTTTCCTGAAGATACTGACAGTAAAAGGCGGGCAGGGAGATTATACTGTACATTCCGTTCTCCGAAAAATCCGACGGATCGGTGTCGTCCATAAGCTCTTCCATTTTTGTGAGCAGCTCGTCCAGAGTGTGTAAGCCGCAGTAGTACTCGACGGAATAGCAGGAAAACTGTGAGCGGGCGGGCTGCTTTTCGTTTTTTTCCTTTGCCTCCTGCTGCTGCTTGTGATAAACGATATAAACCGACTCCATAATATCGGCAACGTCCTGAGCGGTCATATCCTTTTCTCTTTTGTGAGACAGGCTTGACGCCATCTGGCGGTGAGAAAGGTATATAAATTTGTCCCACGGAAGCTCGGGATTTTTCTTTTGGTATTCCTCGTCGCGAAGCACCATAAGACCCCTTTTTACCATACGTATCTTTTCGCTTGGGCTCTTGAACTTGCCCAAGGACATATTGGCGCGTGAGCGAAGGACATATCCCCGAGTTTCCGAGTCCTCTATTTCATCGTAATATTTAATGTAAGCGGCGGCCTCCGTAAAGCACAGCCGCATCTGAGTATAGTATTTTTCGGCATACCTGTCGTCCAAGCCCACCGTTTTTGCGGAAAGATTGTTGAAGCCGATACCAAGCCAGTACAGCTCCTTTATCATATCCTCGCGGTTTTTCCTCTGCCTTGCAAAGCCCAGCAGCGCCTTATGTATCTCGCAAAACAGTCCTAAATCAAGCTCTTCGCCGCCGCTCAGCAGCTTTGCCGCAAATTCCTCCAGCTCCCGCTTTTCTTCCTGAGAAGCCTCAAACATAAGGTCCAAAACGGGAAACAGATTCTCGCGCAAAAGCAGCATGTTCCGTTTTACCTTTTGCTCCAATTGCTCCCTGTTACGGTTCAGAACGGCGCAGTACTCCTCAAAGGAGCAGCCGTTCACTTTCTGCCCCGTCGTAAGCATGGCTATATCCTTTACATTTGCGATATATTCTTCCTGATAAGCCTGCATAGCCCTTTACTCCTGTGTGCTTTGTTGATTAAGGCGGCCGCGCATGATTTCGTTAAGCCGTTCCGGATCGACCGGCTTTGCGCAGTGCTCGTTCATTCCCGCTTCTCTTGACATTCTTATATCCTCCACAAAAGCGTTAGCCGTCATTGCAACTATCCATACGGTTTTCGCGTCGTTTCTCGGAAGCGCCCTGATCCTTCTTGAAGCTTCATACCCGTCCATGACGGGCATTTGTATATCCATAAACACCAGATCGTAATATCCCTCGGCGGAATTTTCAAACATCTCCACGGCACGCGCGCCGTTATCGGCGACCTCGACCTGCACTCCCGTTACGGACAGCAGCTCCACCACTATTTCCTGATTTATTTCAACGTCCTCTACAAGCAGGATACGGTAATTACTGTAATCGGAAGCTGCCGTTATAAAATCATTTTCGCCTTTTCCGAGCTTATTGGTAAGCTCAGATATAGTATTCAAAAGTCTGCTCTTAAACAAAGGGCACGGAACAAAGGCGTTTACCCCCGAACGTGTGGCGCGGTACTCGATCTGTGCCCAATCCTGCTCCGATACCAATATGATCGGAAAATCCGGTCCCGCCAGCTGACGCACATGAGCCGCCAGCTCCAATACGGGCATATCGTCCGTTTCCTGTCCCAGCAGCATGGCGCAGGGCATACGCTCCTCGTACTGCTTTTCCGTCAGCCGGGTGACCGCCTTTAAACCGTTGCTTATTAAGATCGGGGTCAGGCCGCCGTCTT
>JAAVIG010000213.1 GCA_014796735.1 Oscillospiraceae bacterium | reverse complement strand
TATACTAATATCCATTTAAACACAATATAAAATCAAAGTTTAAATGGATATTACACCCAAAGCACTATTATCCAATTAAAACCATTTTTTCAAGTTTTTAATTGGATAATAGTATTAGTATTAATCAACGCGGCGGATTTCCATCTTGTAAAAACAAGGGACGGTTTGATAACTACCGTCCCTTTTATGTTATAATTTATCCGCATCATTTTTCCGCTGCGTTCATTTTAATTGATAAATATATTATACTTCCCGCGCCCGTACGCCAACAGTGTAGTAATAGCTCAACAATATGAATATAAGCGCCAACGCTATTGTTTTCCTTGTTTTTCCGCCGCCCTTGCCCCAGCGTATAAGTCTATCATACACTTTATTCTTTGTTTCCTCGGACATCCCCGCTATTCCTGTGCCCATAAGGGTAAAGGTCATAGACATTGACAAAGCCGTAATACCTGTTGCAAGGAATATAGAAATATAAGAGTCAATACCTGTGTTCAAAGGCTTCTCTTCGTTTATCTCCTTGTCCTTATATACAAGCACATAAACAGAAAATCTGTCCGTTGCAAAAGTAATAGTATCTGCACTGCTGTCAAGATCGCTTATCAACTCTCCCGCGCCGTTATGTACACGTACCATTGCATATTCTCTGCCTGATTTGCGAAGGGCTTCGGGAATATTGATTTTTATTGTAACGGGGGCGCCTGTGCCGTTTAATTTATACCGTGTCCCGTCAATGATCCTGTAAAGATTTATATCAAGATATTGCCACATTTTATAACCGTTAAGAGCTTCCCTGATCGCCGCACCGTCAGTATTGGAAACCGTGCTTATTTTGTCTATCGTCAACAGTATCTCTATCATACTGCCGCTGTTTATCAGCAAAATTTCCCGCTGTGTCAGAATATTATTTGCCAGCTCCGAAACACTGTCGGACATTTCGGCAATGTAATCCGGCGATTCCACTCTTTTTGAAATGCTGCCTTGTACGGCTTCCGCGGGCGCCTCGGTAGCCTGAGGCGGAATCGTTGTATTTTCGGGTATGGGGACAGCCGTCGTTTCCGTATCCGAATCGGTCTGCTCTGCGGCAGTGTTGCCGCTTGTTTCGGGAACCACAAATCGTCCTCCGTAGCTCGTAACCGCCACCGGCTTCGTGTCACTCGGAGGTGTAACGGGAGGGTCTGTTTCGCTTGGAGGTGTAATCGGAGGATCCGTCTCAACGGGAGGTGTAACGGGGGGCTCCGTTTCACTCGGAGGTGTAACGGGGGGCTCCGTTTCACTCGGAGGTGTAATCGGAGGTTCCGTTTCACTCGGGGGTGTAATCGGAGGCTCCGTTTCACTCGGAGGTGTAATCGGAGGCTCCGTCTCATCGGGAGATGTAACCGAAGGCTCCGTTTCGCTTGGAAGAGTAATCGGAGGTTCGAACTTGGGTATTTTTTCCGTTCTCGTATACCCGCATATTTCGCAGGTGAAGGTTTTTTCACCCTCGTTTTCGGCAGTGGGTTCAACGATAATTACGCCCTCGTCCCAACTATGCTGATTTTCCGAATCGGGATTTACGTTTTGGCAGTTTTTGCATATCTGCCAATGCTTTTCGGAATCCTTTTGCCAATCCTCTTCGTAATCGTGGCTAAGCTTTTTGAGTGTCACCGTAACCGTGCCGTAGTCGTCGTTTGTGTATACCCGTCTGCCCTCGTTTATGCAGCTGGGGGATATATCCACGATCTTTGTCCACATGGTCGTGTCGGAAAGCTCTTTCAGTTCCACGGTGTCAATATGCGTTTCGTCGTTTTCGCATATTCTCTCCGCTTCGCCGCCAGAGGTCTCCGTCGGTTCAACGGTTATTGTCCATTTGCCCCACTTGTGTCCGACAGCTTCAAGCTCGGGGATATCGTAAAGCCTGTTTTCCCCGTTTTTGTCGGAGAATATTCTCCAGCAGATGTCACATACCCAATATTCCTTATTTCCGTCTTCCGTACACGTGGGAGCAGCCGCCTCGATATGTACAAAAGAGTGATCGTGAAGCAAAGCAAGCTGTACTTCGTTTTTTTCGCTGTTTATTATCTCATATGCAGGGTCGTCGCTGTGGAAAAAAGCGCTGTAATCCCCATTATTTTTTTCCGAAACGTTTATAAGGCTGTCTATGGTGGGTTTAACTTCTGTTGCGATACATATGTATGCGTCTCCCATAAGGGGATTATCCCGATCTATTGTTACTGTCGCATTGCCCGGCAGATACAGATTATCGGGACTGCCGCTGAGGTTATTATCCTTTATAACGGCATATCCTCCTATTATAACATTACTGTTTTCCGTATAAACACCACCGCCGCCGATTGTTCCGGCGGTATTGCCGCTGATTTCACCGCCAAGCATTTTAAACATGCCCTTGTTGAGTACGCCTCCGTATATTGCTGCGGTGTTTCCGCTTATTTTTCCGCCGTACATATTAAATACACCGAGGTTGTACACACCTCCGCCGCTGTAGTTTTCGTCCGCGGTATTTCCGCTGATCTCACCGCTGTACATATTAAATGTACCATTGTTGGTTATACCGCAGCCATAATATATGTCCTTTACGGTATTCCCGCTTATTTTTCCGACACCTTGACAATCGCACAAATCGAAGGTTTTATTTTCCCCTATACAGATAATACCGGACTCCGCGTTTTCCGCCGAAACAGTATACCCGTTCAAACAAAGGCTTACACCGTCGGCAGGCTCCCAGCCGTCTGTCAATATCACATCTGCCGCAAGGAAATAATACCCCGGTTCTGTCGGCATCGCGGTACTGTCGCTCCACCTTTTCCATTCCACAAGCTCATGCTCCGTGTGAATATCTTTGGGGCAGCTGTCCGCACCCGCACACGCCATATGCTCATGAGGCGGCATTCTGAGCCACAAGGCATTATCTATGTATCTTATGGTACAATCGGGGTTGTTGCTGTGGAAAAACTCGCTGTAATCCGCGTCATTGTCTTTTGTGATTTTTACATAAAGCCCTTCCAAAGGCTTGTCATGTGTTCTGAGCCCTATATACGCGTCTCCCGTAAGGGGATTAGTCGGATCTATCGTTATTGTCGCATTACTGGGAATATACAGATCATCGGGGCTGCCGTTGAAATAATTATCCTTTATAACAGCGTCACCGCCTAATATGATCTTACTGTCGTGCGCATGAACGCCACCGCCGCCGGTTGTTCCCGCGGTATTATTGCCGCTGATTTCACCGCCGAGCATCGTAAATGTTCCGCCGCAGTTGCATATACCGCCGCCGTGATCAACAGCTCTGTTCCCACTGATTTTACCGTCAAGCATGTTAAATTTACCGCCGGCTATATAAGCGGCACCGCCGATAAATGCAATATTGCTGCCAATGTCACCGCCGGACATATTAAATGTATATCTGGTGGAGTACACACCGCCTCCGAAGCCCGACAGAGAATGATTTTCAATAATTTTGCCGCCGTGTAAATTAAATGTGCCCGTGTTGTACACGCCGCCTCCGTGTCCGCTTGATGTATTCCCGCTGATCTCACCACCGTACATATTAAATGTGCTTTGGTTGTACAAACCGCCGCCGTAGTTGCCCGAAGTATTTCCGCTGATTTTACCGCTGTACATATTAAATGTGCCTTTATTGGTTACACCGCCGCCATAATTGGCGTCGCTTGCGGTATTTCCGCTGATTTTACCGCTATCTTGACAATCGCACAAATTGAAGGTTACATTTTCCTCTATGCATATAATACCAGAAGCCACGTTTTCCGCGGAAATAGTATGCCCGTTCAAACAAAGACTTATACCGTCAGCAGGCTCCCATCTCCTTTTCAACACCACATCTTCCGCAAGGAAATAATACCCCGGATCGGTTGGAAGTGCGGAACTTTTGCTCCACCTTTGCCACCCCACAATCTCATGATCCCCGTAAATATCACCGGGACAGTTATCCGCACCCACGCATACCGCATGCTCATGCTGAGACAAGCTGAGCCACAAGGTGTTATCCGTATATATTACGAAAAAATCGTGGTTATTACTATGAAAAAACTCGCTGTAATCCGTGTTGCTTTCGCTTGTGAATTTTATGTTACGCCCTTCCGAAGGCGCGTTATAGGTTTTAACGCCTATATAAGCGTCTCCCGTAAGGGGACTGTTTGAATCTATTGTTATTGTTTTACTACTTGGGAGATATAGATCATCGGGAGTGTCGTTGAGGCTATTATCCTTTATAATGGCATCGCCTCCTATTATAACATCATTGTTGTACGCATAAACGCCGCCACCGCCGGTTGTTCCGTTGGTTGTATTGCCGCTGATTTCACCGCCAAGCATTTTAAATATGCCTTTGTTGTACATACCTCCGCCGTTTTTACCTGAGGTATTTCCGCTGATATCACCGCCGTACATATTAAATGTGCTGCTTGCACTGCTGTTGTACACACCGCCGCCGTATTCGCCCGAAGTGTTTTCGCCGATTTCACCGCCGTATATATTAAAAGTGCTGTTGCTGTTGTTGTACACGCCGCCGCCGTTTTTGCTTGAGGTATTTTCGCTGATTTTGCCGCTGTACATATTAAAAGTGCCTTTGTTAGTTACACCGCCTCCATAATATGCGTTGTTTACAGTATTCCCGCTGATTTTACCGACGCCTTTACAATCACATAGATTGAAGGTTGTTTTATTGTTACTTACATAGATAATGCCCGACGCCGCGTTTTTTGCGGAAACAGCATGACCGTTAAGGCAAAGGCTCGTTCCGTTGACAGGCTCCCAGCTATTGAGTAATGTTACGTCCGCCGCCAGATAATAATACCCCGCAGTTTGAGGCAGCTCGACCGTGCTCTCCCACTTTACCCACGTTTCTGCCTGATGTTTACCGTGAATATCATCGGGACAGGTATCCGCGCCTACGCATACCTCATGACTGTGATCAAGATCGGTATCGTTTATATCCGGGGCTTGCGGATCATATTCATAATCCTCTGTGGACACCGTCAGAATATCCTCGGTATACAATGACAGCGCACTTTCGTCATATGTATATATTACCGTCCTGCCGAGATTAAAGACAGAGACCTTTGAATCACTCTGTGCCGCGCCCTTTAAAAGCAGCTTATCGGGACTGCCTATTGAGTCCCCATCGCAATTTGTAATATCTGCAAGATAGCTTTTTCCGTTCAGCACAACAATATTCCACATATGACCGCCTGCACCCGTGCCAGCCGACAGATTGCCCATTACTGTATAGCACTCGATGCCGCCCAGATCGCAAAGATACTGAAACGCCTTTGCATAGCCCTCGCAGACAACATTTGTATCGGGGTCGTCATCAAATACATATACAAGCTGCCACGGGTCACCGTAAGGGGTATCATCGTTATCCGCCGCATTGTGGTTGTATTCGGTAAGATTGCAGATTCTGTTTTTGTAGCCTAAAATTTTGTTATAGTCAGACATGCCACTGTATTCTTCCGCGATCTTCTGCGCATTTTCAGCCGCTTTTTTCGCTAAGTTAATTTTTGACGGATTTACCGTAAGATAACGATTGTTTACCATACCGGCACTTTTATCCGCGTAGCTTTCCGAAACGGCGAAGCTTAATTTACTTCCGTTAAAATAACTTTGTTTGTCATCTTCGTAGCCGCTCATTTCTATAAAATAGCCCTTTTTCTTATCATACCAATAAAAATCCTGCGGTAAATCGGTCATGAGATATTTGACAATATCCGATATATCTTTTTTCAGTATTTCCGAGTCATCATAGGGCTCGGAAATATTAATGTCAAATACGGTTTCGTTGTTTTCACCTGCCGCTGTTTTTTCGATTTCGGTTCTCAAAGCCTCATAAATCTCAAGCTTTACTCCGTCTAATGCAGTCCTGCCGTAATCCCTATAAAGGGAAATACCCTCGCCGTAAAACAGCCGATCAATGTACATACTTTCAAGCTCCGCACTGTCGGGCAGCTCCGAAAAAATCACCGATACATTTTCGACACCTTCGTTATACGGTATATCGGCACTTTCCGCGCTTACATTGGAAAGCGCCGGCATAGTCAAAATATTAAGTGTAATTGTCATCGCCAAAATAAGGGAAACGGTTTTAAGAAACGCTTGCTTTTTTGCTGTACGTATCTTCATGGTGACCTCCGTTATGAGATTTTTAACAAATTATGGTTATATATAGTATATCATTTTTTCGAGAATTTGTCTACAAAAACTTGCAATTGTTTCAGGGCAACAGCATTTACTTTTTTAAAAAGAAGCAGTATAATAAAAGAATGGAAATAAAAAAATTAAAAGAAGAGATCAAAAAAATACAAGAGCCAAGAAGAACGGGATATGGAAATAT
>JAAVIG010000212.1 GCA_014796735.1 Oscillospiraceae bacterium | reverse complement strand
TCCCACCAAAAGGCGCAAATTTTGGTGGGAACTATGTAGGGCGGCTTAGTATCCTGCCCCTTGTCAAAGAGCTCACAAATCCCTCAAATTTTTGAAGTTTGGGGGTTGTTTTTTGAATTGGTTTTCCTGGTGACGATATTTTTTCGGATGAGGCTTTTCTTATATATCGTCATGGCGTAAATCCAAGCCGTGAAAGGATTTGCCGGGGATATTTATTTAACCGTCACACCAAGTTTTTAATCGTCATATCGTCATCGGCATTTTTTAGTGACAGTGTTAAAATAATACTACAGATTTTTTGTTTTGAAAATATTAAAGTGATCTTTGCGTTTTTTGGCAAAGATCACTTTGAGACATTCAGTAATTTATGTTTTGACATTTTTTCAATCCAAAAGTTACTGTCACCCGATTTCAATTTCTATCGTCACTCTGAAAGTTACTGTCACCCAACAAATTCCACTGCGAAAGCTTTTATTGAAGTCGGGTGCCGGTAAGTCAGTAAAATTAAGGGGGGAGTATTTTTACTGTCACTACCGTCACCCGGCAGCAAAATTTCAAGCTTGATTCTTCTTGCTCCATGGCAGCGCTCGGACGAGAATTTTATTCCGTAGTTTTTCAACTCGTAGGCGTTCTGAACCAAATCCCTTGTGAGCTTGTTTGGAAATATTCCTGTTTCAAACTGTGGTGCAATCAGATTCGCAAGCTCAGTTGCCGTTCCAATATTTTTTTCTTTCGCTGATAAAATCAAATATTTTTTCAATAAAAATTTTGTTTTTATCATCTTTCTCAGAAAATGTTTCATCTCGATTTCACGGTTTTCAATATCTCTGCCTACACAATACAGCGTAGCGTTTCGCGAACCTCGCTTTGATTCCGAAAAAACAAAGCTACCATTGACACAGCCGCTCAGTCCTGTCGTTCCGGGAATCATATGTGAATGAATCGGCGGCTTTTGTTTTTCTCAGATGATGTACCAGAACAATTACAACGGAGTGCTTGTCAGCAATGGATTTCAGAACAGATAGCTCCTTGTAGTCGGTTGCATATGTGCTTTCGGGAGAGTCGGAGCGTGTTTTTTTAAGTGTGTCGATAAATATTATTTTTGTGTCTTGATGCTCCGAAAAGAATTTTACAATTTGTTCTTTCAATCCGCTGCCAATAGTATCGGACATCAATGCGAAATGAAGACGTTCTGTCGGCTCGTCTGTCATTTCATACAAGTGATTTTGGATACGGATTTTGCTGTACTCCAAGCAAAGATACAGCACCGTACTTTGTGTTGTTTTGGCGATCAACACTGCTTCTCCCTTTGCAACACTAAAGATGTTATATACTAATTTCCAATCAAAGTATAGACAAATTTTGCTGTCGATTGGAAATTAGTATTAAGCGAGATCAACTTCCCAAAATAAGATATTTCCAAATCACCTATTGACATGGTAGGCAATATATGTTATACTATACCTATCTAAACGATAGGTATAAAATATATAAAAAAGAAGAGCTTGCCTGTGAGAAAGAATTTTGGAGTAAAGCCTTGTGTATTTCCGCAGCCCGTTCCGATAATCGGCACCTACGATACAGAAGGCAGACCCGATGCCATGAATGCGGCATGGTGTGGTCAATACAGAGGAAATCTTGTTATGCTGTGTCTCGGAGCCCACAGAACCACCGAAAAATATTCGTCTTAAATATGCGTTTAAAGTAAGCTTTGCTTCATTATACATTGGACATGTATATCTCCACACCGCTGCTTGAGAAAAAATTATTAAACAACGGTGCCTATATGCCGCTGCGCGCAGTATGGGTGCCGTTTTTGTATGATATAAAGGAGGAATGATTTATGATCATTCGAGAACTTCAGGAAGAGATCATCCGATTAAAAAAGGAAAAAGGCGTTTGTATTCTTGCCCACGCTTACCAGCGTCATGATATATGGGAAATTGCGGATTATGTAGGCGACTCCTTCGGTCTCAGCCAAAAAGCGGCTGAGGTGAATGATAAAATCGTAATTATGTGCGGTGTGAGATTTATGGCGGAAACCGTAAAAATATTGTCTCCAAATAAAACCGTATTTCTTGCAAATCCCGCTGCGGGCTGTCCTATGGCGGATCAGATGGACTCCGACCTGATCGCACAAATGAAAGAAGATTTGCCCGATTATACCATAGTAGCCTATATTAACACTACGGCGGAGCTTAAAAAAATATGTGATGTTTGCGTGACCTCTTCGTCGGCAGTAAATATCATGCGCAATATCCCCAACGACAAAATATTGTTTATTCCCGACTGCAACTTGGGTGATTGGGTATCAAAGCAGCTTCCCGAAAAGGAGATAAAGCTTGTCAGAGGCGGCTGCCCTACGCACCTGCGAATAACAAGGCATGATGTGGAGCGGGCAAGAAAGCTTTATCCGAATGCCCCGATACTTATGCACCCCGAATGTCACCCAAGCATTGTAGAAATGGCGGACTTTGTAGGCAGCACCACCGAAATCATGTCATATGCCGAAAAAGGAACCGACAGCGAATATATTATAGGTACCGAAAACAGTATTGTGGAGCATCTTCAGTTTAAGTGTCCCGAAAAGAGATTTTATGCACTCTCAAAGGACTGTGTTTGCCATAATATGCAGGCGACCACCCTTACCGATGTATACAACTGCCTTAAGGGTGTTGGCGGTGAAGAAATAGTTATGAGCGATGAGCTTATTTCCTCCTCACGGAAATGTATTGATGAAATGCTGAGGCTTGGGCAATGAAAAGGGCTTTGATTGCTATGAGCGGCGGAGTGGATTCTTCCGTGGCAGCAAAAATAATGACGGATAACGGCTGTGACTGTATAGGCTGTATGATGAAATTATATAATAACGGGGACATAAGCACAGAACGCTCACGAACCTGCTGTTCCGTCGAGGACGCGGAGGACGCGCGCAGTGTTGCCTATAAGCTTGGTATGCCGTTTTATGTGTTTAATTTCACCGATGCTTTTCGCGATACTGTTATACGCAAATTTGTTGAAAGCTATGAGAGAGGGGTTACCCCGAACCCGTGCATCGACTGCAACCGATATATGAAATTCGATAAGCTTTACGAGAGGGCAAAAATTCTCGGCTGTAACTATATTGTTACAGGTCATTACGCGAGAATAGAAGAAAGCGGCGGTAAATTTGTACTCAAAAAAGCAATAGATGAAACAAAAGATCAGAGTTATGTTTTATATTCCTTGACGCAGGAGCAGCTTGCCCATACGCTTTTCCCGCT
The DNA here is from genome assembly GCA_014796735.1 of Oscillospiraceae bacterium. Taxonomy (GTDB): domain Bacteria; phylum Bacillota; class Clostridia; order Oscillospirales; family Ruminococcaceae; genus Ruminiclostridium_E. The sequence continues at coordinate 3,993 of JAAVIG010000212.1, read as the reverse complement.
TGGAAACATCATAAAGAGCGAGGTAAGAAAAATAGCGGAGGAAAACGGATTTATCAATGCTGAAAAACCCGACAGTCAGGATATATGCTTTGTGCCGGACGGAAATTATGCGGACGTAATTGAATTGCAAACGGGAAAAAAGCCTTCCGCGGGCAAATTTGTCGATAAACAGGGTAACATGCTCGGAACGCATAAGGGAATTATTCACTACACAATAGGTCAGCGAAAGGGGCTTGGCATATCATCGGCGGCACCTTTGTATGTATATAAGCTATGTCCCCAGAGCGGCGATGTGGTTCTTGGGAATAATGAAGATCTATACGGCAAGGAAGCGGACGCTGCCGATTTTAACTGGATAAGCGGCAGCGCTCCACAAAGCGGTTTTCGCTGCAAGGCGAAGATCCGCTACCGTCAGCAGGAACAGCAGTGCACGATAATACCGACGGGAGAAAATACCGTTCATATAGTCTTTGACAAGCCGCAGCGGGCAATAACACCCGGTCAGGCAGCGGTGCTTTATGACGGTGACATTGTTCTTGGCGGCGGAACTATAAAGTGATTTGAAAATATTTCTCCCCCGATGAAACCTTACAAAAAGGTCTTATCGGGGGAGAAATCGTTTTTCAATATACATCAATATTATACTAATTCCGAATAGTATTACGCACCATGAATTGCCGCTTCAAGCTGTTCCAACGCCTGTTGTAACACGATCCGCGGACATGCAAGCACTATACGCTGAAACCGAGCGGAATTTTTTCCGAAAATATATCCGTCGTCCAGCCAGAGCTTTGCTTTGTTTACAATAAGTGCCTTAAGCTCTTTGCTGTCCAAACCTAATTCGGAGCAGTCCAGCCACGCAAAATATGTCCCCTCGGGTTCTATAAGACGAATCTCGGGCAGTCTGTTCCGCAAAAAATCGCGGAGAAAATCCAAATTGCCGCGCAGATAGATTTTACATTGAGAAAGCCACTCCTCACCTTTTTCGTAAGCCGCCCCGGCGGCAACAAGACCGAGAGTGTTCAGCTGAGAATATCCGCTGCGGTCCATCTCTTTCAAAAAGCGCTGCCGATATTCCTTATTTGGAATCCAAATATTTGAAGTCTGCAAGCCGGCTAAATTGAAGGATTTGCTGGGTGCGGTGCAGATAATTGAACGTTCCTCCATATTCGGATATGCAACTGCAAAAACCGTGTGGGGGTGATCGGGGAAAGCAAAATCACAGTGGATTTCGTCCGATGCAACAATAACGCCGTATTTTTCGCAGATCTCGCCGATTCTTTGAAGCTCTGACCTTGTCCAGACCCGTCCGATAGGGTTGTGAGGAGAGCACAGTATAAACAGCTTGACCCGATTATCCCTGATTTTTGCTTCAAAATCCTCAAAATCTATTTCATAATGCCCGTCAGTATATATCAGCTCGTTTTCTGTCAAATTTCGGTCATTGTCCCTGATAACGGAGAAAAAGGGATAGTAAACAGGCGTTTGTATCATCACGCTGTCCTTAGGCTCTGTCAGTGCGCGAACCGCCATAGACAAGGCAAAAACAACGCCCGGTGTTTTAACCAGCCACTCCGATTTCGGTGTCCAGTCAAAATGACGGCTGAACCATTTCGATACTGCCTGATAATATTCGCTCTTGACCTCGCTGTAACCGAAAATACCGTGATCAACAGCTTTGTGCAATGCGTCCAAAATAGGCTGTGCCGCAGGGAAATCCATATCCGCTACCCACAGTGGGAGAACGTCCGCTGGATAACCCTGTTCTTCCGCAAAATCGTATTTTAAGCTGTTTGTATTGCAGCGCTTTGTGACATTGTCAAAATTATATTCCGTCATATTCATTCCTCCAACGCTTGTTTTAAATCCAATATAATATCCTCGGCATTTTCAAGCCCTACGGAAAGCCGCAAGAGCGTTTCCGTTATACCGAGATGCTCCCGCATTTCCTTTGGCACATCGGGATGCGTTTGCAATGCGGGGTAAGTGAGAAGCGATTCAGTTCCTCCAAGACTCTCGGCAAATGTGATCAGCCTTACCCTTTCAAGCATTTTCAATGCGGTTTCCTTACAGTCCACATCAAAAGAGATCATACTGCCGCCGCCCCTTGCCTGTCCTGCGTTTATTTCATATCCGGGGTGACTTTTCAGTCCGGGATAGTATACTTTTTTGACTTTTTTCTGTGAAAGCAGCCAATCCGCAATTTTGACCGCGTTTTGCTGCTGCCGCTCCATACGTACCGCAAGGGTTTTTATTCCGCGCATTACGAGCCATGAATCAAAGGGTGCCAATACTCCGCCTGTTGTTTTGGAAAGCAGGCGGATCTTTTTAGCCGTTTCTTGATCCTTTGAGCAAAGAAAGCCGGCAATAGTATCGTTGTGTCCCGACAAAAACTTGCTGCCGCTGTGAATGACAATGTCAGCACCAAAATCAAGCGGATTCTGTAGGTACGGAGACAGAAAGGTGTTGTCCGCGATAAACAGAAGATTATGTGCGTGTGCAAGCTTCGCACATTCTCTTAGATCCGTTATGTTCATCATGGGGTTGCTTGGGGTCTCGACATAAATCGCCCTTGTGTCGGGAGTTATAGCGTTGGCGATCGCCTGCAAATCTCCCGTATCAACGTAATCAACGCCGAGTCCGTTTTTTGCACTTATCAGTTTGTGCAGCCGAATAACTCCACCGTACAAATCCTCCGAGCAAATAATGCGGTCGCCCGGAGAAAACAGCTCAAAGCAGGCGGTAATTGCCGCCATACCCGATGAAAAGGCGGTTGTTCCCGCAGCACCCTCAAGAGAGGATACCACCTCCTCCAACCGCTGACGGGTGGGATTGGATTCTCTTGTGTAATCAAATCCGCTGTCGTTGTGACCGGGTTTTATATGACTGAACGAAGCTGTCTGATATATCGGAAAGCTTATCGCTCTGTTCTCGTCTTTAAGGGCGGCGGCAGGGTCGCCGTGTATACATCGGGTTTCAAAATATTCGTTCATTGTGTTATATTCCTTTGCTCATGTTATACCGGTCCTTTTTAAACTGACGTAATACCCACAGTTTTAAAAGGGATCAGTATTAAATAATGTAATCATAATCACGCATAACCCTTCTGAGGAAACGCTTTGTACTCTCTTGCTGAGGGGAACGGAAAAATTCCTTTGACGGTGCTTCTTCTATTATAACACCATTTTCCATAAATGCAACCCTATTTGCTACTTCCCGTGCAAAATCCATCTCATGAGTTACCACGACCATAGTAGTTCCCTCGGCCGCCAGCAGCTTCATAACGTCAAGCACCTCTCCTGTAAGCTCAGGGTCAAGGGCGGATGTTGGCTCGTCAAACAAAATAACCTCCGGGGAGCTTGCTATGGCACGGGCTATTGCAACCCGCTGCTGCTGTCCGCCCGAAAGAGATTCGGGATAGTAGCTTGCCTTGTCTGACATTCCTACCTTGCAAAGCATATCCCTTGCCATTTTCTCGGCTTCCGCATACGGCACTTTGCGTGCTCCGCCAAGAGGCTCCGTAACATTTCCCAAGACGGTCTTATTGCGGAAAAGGTTGTAGCTTTGAAATACAAAGCCCATTTTCATACGCAGAGCGCGTATTTCTTTTTTTGAAATACGGGTAATATCCTTTTTAAAGCTGTCAAAGACCAATTCTCCGGCGTCTGCCTTTTCCAAAAAGGAAATGCATCTCAGTAGCGTGGTTTTTCCCGAACCGCTGCTGCCAAGCAGGGCTATTACCTCGCCCTTGTTCACCTTGAAATTTATTCCCCGCAGCACCTCGTTTGTTCCAAAGCTTTTACAAAGACCTTTTACTTCAAGCATTTTCTGAAAATCCTTTTCAATCGTTAAAATTTTCGGGGGTCACCTCTAAAATATCGTTAAGATAATTGTTGGCTATCATCAGCACTCCCATTGTGGTTATAACAACTATCTCTTCTTCGTTAAATTCCTTTTTCATTCGCTTAAAAAGCTCATCGGAAACTCCCTTGG
>JAAVIG010000211.1 GCA_014796735.1 Oscillospiraceae bacterium | reverse complement strand
TATACTAATATCCATTTAAACACAATATAAAATCAAAGTTTAAATGGATATTACACCCAAAGCACTATTATCCAATTAAAACCATTTTTTCAAGTTTTTAATTGGATAATAGTATTATTACCCGCACGGTACCGTAAAAGTATTTACGCATACAAAAAAACAAAGCCCTCTTATGAAAGCTTTGTTTTTTCGTCAATAATTTATCCAATCCCATTTTAAAAAGGGATTAGTATTACTTTGCCTTTACTCTTTCCTCAATATAAGTACTTAAGTCGGCTATCGCTATCCTTTCCTGCTGCATGCTGTCGCGCTCTCTTACGGTAACGCACTTATCCTCTACGCTGTCAAAGTCGTAGGTGATGCAGAACGGAGTACCGATCTCGTCCTGTCTGCGGTAACGCTTTCCGATAGAGCCCGTTTCGTCGTAATCGACCATAAAGTACTTGGCAAGCTCGTCGTGAATTTCAAGCGCCCCGTCCGCAAGCTTCTTTGACAAGGGCAGCACAGCCGCCTTAATGGGAGCGATGGCGGGATCAAAATGAAGCACCACTCTTGTGTCGTTCTTTTCGGCATCTATCACCTCTTCGTCATACGCCTCGCAGATAAGAGCCAGAACGGTTCTGTCAAGTCCGTAGGTGGACTCGATAATAAAAGGCACAAACTTTTCGTTGGTCTCGGGATCGAGATATTCTATCTTCTGTCCGCTGTATTCCTGATGACGTGAAAGGTCGAAATCGGTACGGTTATGAGTGCCGTTGATCTCGCCCCAGCCGAAGGGGAACAAAAATTCGATGTCGCAGGCTGCCTTTGCGTAGTGAGCAAGCTTTTCGTGATCATGATAACGCAGATGCTCCTCGGGCAGACCCAGATCCATATAGAATTTCTTTCCGAAAGCCTTGAAATATTCGTAAAGCTCGGTGTCGTCGCCCTCCTTGCAGAAGGTCTGAAATTCCATTTGCTCAAACTCTATTGTTCTGAAAGTAAAGTTGCCGGGGGTTATCTCGTTTCTGAACGCCTTTCCTATCTGACCTATGGAGAAAGGAAGCTTCGCCCTCATGGTGCGCTGAACGTTCAGAAAGTTTACATACTCGCCCTGCGCGTTTTCGGGGCGGAGGTAAATAACGCTCTTGCTGTCGGCGGTAACGCCCCTGTAAGTCTGGAACATCAGGTTAAATTCCCGTATGCCCGTATAGTTTGACTTTCCGCACTTGGGACAGGGTATCTTATGGCTTTCGATATACTCGAACATTTCCTCTTTGGTCATGGAATCTGGGTGAGCGCCGGGGTCAAAGCCCTCGATCAGATTGTCGGCTCTGTGGCGCATTTTGCATTCCTTGCAGTCCAAAAGAGGGTCGGAGAAGCTGGCAACGTGACCCGAAGCCTCCCATACGCGGGGGTGCATAAGAATATCGGCGTCCAACTCAAAGCTGTTTCTGCGCTCCTGTATAAAACGCTTTCTCCACGCGTCCTTTACGTTGTTTTTGAGGCGTGTGCCTAAAGGACCGTAGTCCCATGTGTTGGCAAGTCCGCCGTATATCTCGCTGCCCGCGTAAATGAAGCCTCTGCCTTTACACAGGGCAACGATCTTATCCATTGTTTTTTCTGTATTCTCCATTGGTTTGTATCCTTTCTTTATTCAACTGTCTGAATCCAGCCCATAGTGTCGGGAATCCTGCCCCACTGGATACCCGTTAAGGTATCGTAAAGCATCCGGCTCGTCTCTCCTATCTTTCCGCCGTTTACTTCCATTACAAGGTCGCCGTACTTCAATTCGCCGATAGGGGAAATAACCGCCGCGGTGCCTGTTCCGAAGGCTTCCTTAAGCTGACCCCTCTTGTGAGCTTCTGTCAGTTCGTCAATAGAGAGTCTGCGCTCGTTTACGGTATAGCCCTTTGAGCGGAGCAGCTCTATTATGGACATTCTTGTGATACCGCCCAGAATGGAGCCTACAAGCGCGGGAGTTACAACTTCATCGCCTATAATAAAGAATACGTTCATTGAGCCTACCTCTTCAACGTATTTTCTTTCAACACCGTCAAGCCAAAGTGTCTGTACGTATCCCTGCTTTTCCGCTTCCTCCTGTCCTTTAAGGGAAATGGCGTAGTTTGCGCCCGCCTTGGTGAAGCCGGTTCCGCCCGCTACCGCGCGGACGTATTTCTGTTCAACGAAAATTTTAACAGGCTCGATGCCGTTGGGATAGTACGCGCCAACGGGGGACAAAATAATTGCGAAAATAAGATGCTTTGCGGCGTGTACTCCTACATGCGCGTCAACCGCGAAGATATAGGGACGGATATAAAGAGAGGTGCCCTCCTCGGTGGGAATCCAGTCCTCGTCTACCTTTACAAGGGTCTTTATAGCCTTAATGGCAAACTCCTCGTCAATCGAAGGTATGCAAAGACGATCGCAGGAAAGGTTCATTCTCGCCATATTCTTTTCGGGACGGAAAAGCTGAATTTTCCCGTCTGCGGTGCGGTAAGCCTTTAAGCCCTCAAAAATTTCCTGCGCGTAGTGCAGTACCATTGCGGCGGGGTCGAGAGAAAAAGGTCCGTAGGGTACGATTCTGGGATCGTGCCAGCCCTCGCCCTCATCATAGTTCATAATGAACATATGGTCAGTGTAGTATTTGCCGAAGCCCAACTTGGTCTGGTCGGGCTTTGCCTTCGGCGCGGAGGTCTTCTGAATTTTGATTTCCATAATTTGTGCCTTCCTTAATTTTATTCGTACGCTTTAAAGCGGTTTATTGCATGTAATGATATTATATCATCTGTTTAAGTGTTTGTAAATACAACCGAAAAAAATTTGTGATTTTTTATATAAAGGTGTTGATTTTTGCATAGAAATTTACTATAATTGTTCGTAGAAAAATTCCGTTACAAGAATAGAGGTTAAATCTTACAGAAAGGTCAAAACAAAATGAAAAATATTTCCGTAAACGTAAACGCAAAATTATCTCATATCAGCAAGAATATCTTCGGGCATTTCTCCGAGCATCTGGGCAGATGTATCTATGAAGGAATATATGTTGGGGAAGGCTCTTCAATACCCAACACAAAGGGAATAAGAAACGACGTGGCGGAGGCTCTTAAACAGCTTGAAGTGCCCGTGCTGCGCTGGCCGGGCGGCTGCTTTGCGGACGAATACCACTGGATGGACGGTATCGGAAAGAAATCAAGCCGCAAAAAGATGATAAATACACACTGGGGCGGAGTTACGGAGGACAACAGCTTCGGCACTCACGAATTCTTCGATCTCTGCGAACTGATAGGCTGTGAGCCTTATATCGCGGGAAATCTCGGTTCCGGCACCGTTCAGGAAATGTCCCAGTGGATTGAATATATGACCTTCGGCGGGAAATCGCCTATGTCCGATCTGAGAAAGAAAAACGGCAGAGAGGAGCCTTGGAAATTAAAATATTTCGGTATAGGCAACGAGAGCTGGGGCTGCGGCGGAAATATGCGCCCTCAGTATTATGCCGATCTGTACAGGCAGTATCAGACCTACTGCCGCAATTACGACGGAAACGAGCTGTATAAAGTAGCATGCGGCCCCAACGCGGATGACTACAGCTGGACAGAGGAGCTTATGAAGCTTGTCAAGCCGTGGCACGCAAAGGCTATAAGCCTTCATTACTACACACTGCCCACGGGCGATTGGGGCAAAAAGGGCGACGCGGTGGAATTTACCGACGAGGAGTATTACAGCACGATAAAAAACGCGGTGAAGATCGATGAGATAATCACCCGTCATCTGGATATAATGTCCTCTTACGACCCCAAGCACGAAATGGGGCTGATAGTTGACGAGTGGGGCAACTGGTTTGACGTGGAAAAGGGTACTAATCCCGGATTTTTGTATCAGCAAAGCACCGTACGCGACGCCGTTACCGCGGCTATTAACTTTGATATTTTCATCAGGCACAGCGACAGGATCGTAATGGCAAATATCGCGCAGGCGGTAAACGTTTTGCAGTCGGTTATACTCACCGAGGGCGAGAAAATGGTTAAAACGCCCACCTATCATGTGTTTGATCTGTACCGTCCTCATATGGAGGCGGAAAGGCTCTTTGTCAGCGGCGACAGCGCGGATAAGGACGGCGTTCCCACACTGAGCTGCTCCGCTTCGGTCAAGGACGATACCGTATTTTTCACCGTCACCAACGCGGATCTGAATAACGACGAGGAGCTTGAAGTGAACTTCGGCGATTATATACCCTCAAAGATCAAAGCCGAAATAATCACCGCCGACGATGTTCATGAGCACAACACCTTTGACGACCCCGAAAAGGTGACCCTGCAAAAATTCGAGAATTTCGCTTTTAACGCAAACAAGCTTAAGATAAAGCTCCCCAAATGCTCCGTAGCGGGCTTCACAATAAAGCAATGAGCCCTTGCAGGTGCTTGCTTAAGGATACTCCCGAAAAAGAGCTGCTCCAGAATATAAGGGAATATATAAGCGGCTTGGACGAGGAGGTAAAGGCGGACGAGAAAGTTTATCAACACAGGCTTTCGGTTTGCGAGGGCTGCGATAAGCTTATGAACGGCGTTTGCTTGAAATGCGGCTGTTATGTGGAAATGAGAGCCGCGGTCAAAAACAACCGCTGTCCGTCAGAGAAAAAATATTGGTGAATCGCAAATGAAAAGGGAGGGATTTTCAATGCTTAAATCCATTGTGACCGACGCCGATTTTTTCGGCGGCGAACCTAAGCTTATATCCGATATTTCCAGATACGGCTCAAGGGGTATCGTTCTTAACGGTGAAAATCTGGCGGGAATGATCTTAATGAGCGCCAACGGGTTTTACAAGCTGCCCGGGGGAGGTATCGAGCTGGGGGAAAGAGAAAGCGACGCGTTTGTACGTGAGGTGACGGAGGAAATGGGCTGCGGCTGCAATATTATCGCGCCGCTGGGTACCGTTGAGGAGCATAAAAGCCGCTCCAATTTCTGCCACCTGTCCTATGCCTTTATCGGAAGGATAGAGGGAGAGTGCAAAAAAACGCAGCTCGGCGAATCGGAAAAGCTCGCGGGTCTTTCGATAAGCTGGATGAGCTTAAAGGACGCGGCGGCGGTCATGGATAAGGCGCTGGAAATGTGCAAGGACTACAGCATGAGATTTATGATAAAAAGAGACAAGATCATTATCGATTACGCTTTGGAGCAGATAGAAGCGGGAGAGATCTCTATCGATAATCAATAATTAAGAACATGTTCTAAGAAATGGAAGCAGATATGGCTAAAGGAAAGCACCTTAAAGAAAAAGAAAGAGACACCCAAAAAGAAAAAAGAAAGTGGAATATAATAAACATCTCGTTGACCGCCGCGTTTTTTGTCGCCGTGACCGTTTCCCTGATAGTTTTTGAACGCCCCACCGAGTCGCTTACCGAAAAGCGCGAGCTGGCGAAGTTTCCCGAGTTTAATTCCGAAAACCTGTTCAGCGGCAAATTTACCGACGGGGTAAGCAGCTGGTTTAACGACACCGTGCCTTGGCGCGACGGCTTTAAGGACGTTTCCGCCAATATTACAAAGCTTGCGGGAATATCTCTCGGCGGCGTTACCGTATACGGAGGCCCCTCCGCGGTCGTAAACACCACTACCGCCGCTCCCGAGATCAAGCCTATTGAAAACACAGACGCTGTTTCAGCGAAACCCGACGAAATTACCGACAGTAACGAGATCACCGTCACCGAAGCTTCGGAAAATACTCAGGCCGAAGAAACCTTCGTTACAACCGAGCCGCCCTACGATCCCAGAAACGAGATAGCCCCGGGAGTGCAGACCAACGGACAGATAGTCTGCTTGCAAAACGGGCATTACCGCGGCATAAGCCTTTACGGCGGCGGCTTTAACAGAGATAAGTTCGTACAGTACGTCAACGCCTTTGCCGACGACTTGGGAGACGGGATCAAAACCTACGTTATGATCACTCCCACCAGCGGCGAGTATTACACCCCCAAAAACTTTGCGGAATACAACGCTTCCCAGTCCGACGATATTTTCTACATTGCTGACAGCTTAAGCGATAGGGTAACGAGCGTTGACTGTGTTAACGCTTTGCGGGAGCACGTCAAAGAGGAAATATACACCCGCACCGACCACCACTGGCAGCCCTTGGGAGCGTACTACGCGGCGGCGGAATTCGCAAAGGCGGCTCAGGTGCCTTTCCCCGAGCTTGACACCTTTGAAAAGAGAGAGGTGGAGGGATATGTGGGCTCAATGTACACCTTTACCCAAGACGCGGATATTCTGAACGACCCTGAAATATTCACCTACTATATCCCCGCCAACGATTTCAGCTGTTACTATTACGATACCGCCTATAATTTTGACAACAAATATCCTTTCTTCCTGCAAATGCCCGTTTCTTCCGCGTATTCAACCTTTATGGGCGGAGATCAGAAAATAGTAAGGATAGAGACAGACGTTAAAAACGGAAGAAAATTGGCGGTGTTCAAGGACAGCTACGGAAACGCGGAAATACCTTTCTTTATGGGCGGATTTGAGGAAATTTACGTCTGTGATATAAGATATTTTGACCTGAACGCGGTGGAATTTGTCAAGGAGAATGAAATCACCGACGTGCTGTTTACTATGTGTACCTTCTCGGCGGCGGGCGTAAACTGCGAATATATCGAAGAGATCCGCACGAAATAAAGTCGGTATAAAATCGGTGTACCGCTCCGGAAAAATGTTACCGAATTGTAATAATATTGTAATATTTTTGTAATTGACTTAAAAATTTTTTCTGGTATACTTTTAACTGTAAGAACTTGTTCCGATAAAAACGGGCTTTTGATCTGTGAGGAACAAAGCCCGATTCCGTTTAACTTATACAAAGTATACCGAAAGGACTGAACGACCTTGAAAAAAACAAACTCCGGGGCTGCGGCGATCGTCTGCGCCGCGCTTCTTTTAAGCGGCTGCACCAAAGCGGAAAACCCGACCTTCTCCAATGAGACCGAAACGTCTGCCGCCGATATTATTTATGCTCCCGAAAGCTCCGAAACTTCCGATACTTTCGAGGTCTCCGAGACAAAATCCGAGACCGCCGCAACAAAAAAGGAAACGGAAATAATAACCGTTACGGAAAATACCGCCGAAAAAACCGAGACAGCCCCCACCGTTCCGCTTCCCCCCGAGGGAGACGTTCCCGACGATTACAGAGAGGACGGCGAAAACGGAATAAAAATAATCGGCAGAAAAGGTCATTATATGGGGCTTATGGGATGCTGGGGCACATTTGAGCTGTGCGACGGCTACACTGAGGCGGTCAACCGCGCGGCGGAGGCTTTGCCCGACGTCAAGGTTTACAGCATGGTTATACCCACATCGTCGGAATTTTACACTCCCAACGATGTTACGGGCTTTACCGCAAGCCAAAAGGCTAAGATAGATCACATAGCGGAGGGGCTTAAGGCTGCCGAAAACGCGGACGCTTACTCGGCTCTTGCCGCTCATCTCGAGGAACCGATATACACACGTACCGATCACCACTGGCAGCCGTTAGGCGCTTACTATGCGGCGAAAGCCTTTGCCGAGACGGCGGGAGCGGAAAAGGATTTTGCCCTTCTGTCAGAGTACAAAACGGTTACAAAAGAGGGTTATGTAGGCTCGCTTTACAACTACTCCAAAAGCCAAAACCTCTATAACGATCCCGAAGCCTTTACAATGTATATTTCGCCCAACGATGCGGGGCTTAAAACCACCTATTATGACACCGCTTTTCAGAACGGCTACGAAAGCGATCTGTTTGTTTCCCGCGACGGGGGCGCGTATTACTGCTCATTCTTGGGCAGCGACGACAGGATCGCCGAGATAACCACCGACTGCGATAACGGCAGGTGCTTGGTGATATTTAAGGAAAGCTACGGAAACGCGTTAGTGCCGTTTCTGACAACCTGCTTTCAAAAAATTTACGTCTGCGACGTACGATATTTTGACTTGGACGCCGCGGGATTTTGCAATGATGTGGGAGCTACCGATCTGCTTTTCGCCACCTGCACATTTACACCCGCGGGGCCTAACTGCTCTTATGTTCAAGGATTGTTTTAATTTATAAAGAAAGGCTCACACCATGCCCAATTTTTACCCCTTTGACTCCGTCGAGCTGACGAAAAAACAGCGTTCTTTAAAACGCGCTCTTCTCTCCGACAGCACAAACCGTCTTAAAAAGAAAATTGCCGTTTTAGGCGGCTCCACCACGAACGGGATTGTGGATATGTTGGAGCTGTTTCTCTTGTGGCAGGGCATACAGCCCGAATTTTACCAAAGCGAATACGATCAGTACTGGCAGGACGCAATGTTTTCGGCGGAGCTTCGGGAATTCAAGCCCGACTTTGTGTTTATCCACACCTCGAACCGCAATATAACCGAATTTCCCGCAATGTCAATGAGCTCCGACGAGGTAAATTCTTTGCTGCAAAATCAGCTTGCACATTTCACTCAAATGTGGGACAAGCTGAAAGCCGATTTGTCTTGCCCGATTATCCAGAACAACATGGAGCTACCCTACTGGCGGCTTTTAGGCAACAAGGACTGCGCCGATTTTCACGGGCGGGTAAGCTTTATTTCAAGATTAAATCAGGGCTTTTACGATTACGCGGCAAATCACGATAATTTCTTTATCCACGATATAAATTATTTAAGCGCGCAGCTGGGGCTTGAAAAATGGTCTGACCCTTTGTACTGGAATATGTACAAATACGCTGTGGCGGTGCCGTTGATACCCGAATTCGCCTTTAACCTTTCCAAAATTTTCGCTTCGCTTTTAGGCAAAAACAAAAAGGTGTTGGCTCTTGATCTGGACAACACCCTTTGGGGCGGAGTTGTGGGGGACGACGGAGCGGAAAAGCTTGTCTTGGGACAGGAAGTGCCTATGGGACAAGCTTACTGCGAATTCCAAAGCTATATCAAGGCTCAGAAGCAATTGGGCGTGCTGCTTACCGTCTGCTCCAAGAACGATTACGAAAACGCCATAGCGGGACTTAACCACCCCGACGGGGTTTTGAAGCCCGAGGATTTTACGCTTATTAAGGCAAATTGGGAGCCGAAAAGCTTGAATATAGAGCAAACGGCGCAGGAGCTTAACCTGCTTCCCGAAAGCATTGTCTTTGTGGACGACAACCCCGCCGAAAGAGAGATAGTAAAAGGCACTCTGCCCGTTGAGGCTCCGCCTATGGACAGCATTGAAAGTTATATCCATACCTTGGACAAGGGCGGGTATTTTGAGGTAACGAATTTCTCAGAGGACGACCTGCACCGCACCGAAATGTATAAGCAAAACGCGGAGAGGGCAAAAATGCAGTCCGCATTTGCCGATTACGGAGAGTATCTGGACAGCCTTGAAATGAAAGCTGTTATAGAGGATTTTTCGCCGATAAATTTAGCGAGAGTCACTCAGCTTACCAATAAGAGCAACCAGTTTAACGTTACCACAAGGCGGTATACTCAAAGCGAAATGGAGCGGGTCTACGAAAGTTCCGATTATATACGGCTTTGCGGCAGACTGGAGGACAAGTTCGGCGACAACGGCATTGTAAGCGTCGTTATCGGGCATAAGGACGGGGAAACGCTGGATATAGACCTGTGGCTTATGAGCTGTCGGGTGCTTAAGAGGGATATGGAGCTTGCAATGCTTGATACCCTTGTAAAGGAAGCCGTTAAACAAGACGTTAAAGTTATTAAAGGTCACTATTACCCCACCGCGAAAAACAAAATGGTCAGGGAGCTTTTCGGCGATTTCGGGTTTGAAAAAATATCCGAGGACGAAGAGGGGAATACTCTTTGGGAGTTAAAGACAGAGGGGTACAAAAACAAAAATTTGCATATTGCGGTCAACTCTTAATTTTTAGACGAGGCGCATTTTTAACGCTTCGGGAAAGGAAAAGAAATGGAAGAAATTTACGAAAGATTAAACGAGGTTTTCAGAGATATTTTTGACGATGATACCATTGAGGTAAACGACAGCACTACCGCCGACGATATCGAGGACTGGGACAGCCTTAACCATATCACGCTTATAGACGCGGTGGAAAGCGAGTTCGGGGTAAGGTTCACTATGGGCGAGGTCTCGGGTATGAAGAATGTGGGAGAAATGGCGGAGATAATTAAGGAGAGAGGGAAAAAGCTGTAATTACGGTCAGAAATAATAAAGGGACTGTAAAAAACTAAAAAGAAAAATTTAAAGCGGCGAAGCCGCAAATGTTTTTTTCGCTTCCTTTTTGCACTGCAAAAAGGAAGTAGGGTGTGGGACGAAGTCCCACGAAGTGGATAATTATAACTCACAAAGAAGCAGGCGAAGCCGCCGCTTCGGAAGTTTGCATCTTACTGATAACAAATATACCCGTCAAAACCTCATTTTAATTTGGTTCTGACGGGTTAAATTTTTTTATAGCCCCTTTATCGTTTACGGTTTTAAAGCTTCTCTACTC
>JAAVIG010000210.1 GCA_014796735.1 Oscillospiraceae bacterium | reverse complement strand
GTATTCCGAGATCTGTTCTCCTCTTCCCTCTTTGCTTTCCACCACAAGCACGCTTTCACCCAAAGGAAGCTTAGGATAGATTTTAGGCTGCAGGGTAACGGGGATCGGGATCTCAACATGAAATTTGCTGCCCTCTCCCTCCGTGCTTTCCACCTGTATTTTTCCGCCCATTTTATCAACTATGTTTTTGACTATCGCCATTCCCAGCCCCGTGCCTTCGATCTTGCTGGTGGTGGAGTTATTCACTCTTTCAAAAGGAACAAAAATACGCTTTAAGAAATCCTGACTCATACCGAGACCGTTGTCCTGGCAGACAAAATCGAACCACACGCGGTCTTTTTCCCGATCGTCGGCTTCGGAGACCTCTTTTCGGTACTGTGAAAATTTTACGTATATACTGCCATTCTCCAAGGTATATTTTACGGCGTTTCCTATGATATTTACCAAGATCTGACGAAGACGCAGCGGGTCTCCCAAAAGATTTTCCTCGTATATCTGCCCGATCTCTATTTTAAGCTCCTGATTTTTCTGCACTGCCTGCGGACGCATAATAACGACTATATCGTGGATCAGGTCGGCAATGGAAAATTCCTCTTCGTTAAGGGTCAAACGCCCGCTGTCGATACGCGACATGTCAAGCACGTCGTTCACAAGGCTCATCAGATGAGTGGAAGCGGTTTTGATCTTCAAGAGACAGTCCTGCACTCTTGCCTTTTCATCAATGTGCGCAAGCCCGATAGAGGACATGCCCATGATCGCGTTCATTGGGGTGCGTATATCGTGGGACATGTTTGACAAAAAGCTGCTTTTTGCGACATTTGCCGCTTCCGCCGCTTTCAGGGCGTTTTCAAGGGCAATATTCATTTCCTTCAGCTCGGACAGTCCTTCCTGCTCCGCTTGAATATCTTCAAGTATCCAAAGCTCGTGACTAATGTCAAGCCTTTCCCTTGTGACCTCAAGACCCTTGACAGCCTCCGCCGGGACTGCCGAAGCAAGCTCCTCACGGGAAAGCCCTGTCATATCGCAAGCTTGTTGATTTGAGTACAAGACCCTGCTTTCTTCGATTTGATTATCCTCCACAAAAAGATAACCCTTGATCTCTTTCATATGCTTTTATATCTCCTATAAGCGTTTGTCCGAAACGGTAAAATCAAGCATTACAAGCTTTTTGCCGTTTGGTAAGACCTGCCCCGCCATTTCGGTGAAGCGGTAACCGATTTCCTTCATAGCCGACTATAGTTCTTCCGCGCCTATTTGGCTGTGAACGGTGTCCAATCCGTCAAATACATGAACATACGGGGAATCCGACACAAAGCCTTGCTTTTCCCCGTCCGCCTGAATAATACAGGATATACATATCGGTTTTATTTTTTCGACAACCCTTTGAAAACAAGTCAAGCTGATATATTCTATCAGCAGATCAGCTGTTACCAGTTCACAGCGGGGAAGCGTTATATTGCTGTCGGTAAGGTCAAGACAAATACACTCTAAAATTCCGTTCAGTGCGGCATGCCTTGCTTTGCACTGCTCCAGATAATGCGGGTTTATATCGACAGCGTATACCTTTTGAAATTTATCGGGGTTAATGTGCTCCAACCCGTTTCCGCCTGCCGCGCCCAATATCATTACCGAGCTAAAAGGATACTTGTTAAACTGAGCTTTCATCATGAAATTAAGGCATTGAAGCTGTCCCACTGTTTCAAAGCTCATGTGATTTTCGTAATCCGACAGGGGTATTTCTTCCCAAGGGTTTTTCATTTTCTTTTTTCTCCTGTATAAATATAGAAAATTATATCACTTATTTTACCAAAAGTCAAACGATTATCCCCATTAAAAACTTAAAGCAGGCTTTACAAAAACAAAAAGATCCCCCTGATCAGGAGGAATCTTTTGATGTCGGGCAAGCGACAATATGAAGGTAAAGGAACAGGAACTATTAAAGAATTATGCAGATAAGTCCGCCGCAGCCGTCGTTGATAATGCGCTGTATGGTTTCCTGAAGCTTTTGTCTCGCGTCGATCGGCATGCGGTACAGCTTATTGTGCAGTCCTTCGGTAACAAGCTCGTGAAGCGACTTTCCGAAAATATTGCTTTCCCATATCTTGGCGGGATTTTCCTCGAACTCTTTAAGCAGGTATTTTACAAGCTCCTCGCTCTGGCGTTCGGTGCCTACGATCGGTGACACCTCCGTGTTTATTCTCGCGCTCATCATATGGATAGAAGTGGATTCCGCCCTTAGCCTTACGCCGTACTTTCCGCCCTGCTTTACTATTTCGGGTTCTTCAAGCGTCAGCTCGTCAAGGCTGGGCATAACGATCCCGTAGCCCGTTGCTTCTACCTCGTCAAGCGCGCTTTTGACCTTTTCATACCGCTTTTTTATCTGCGCCAGCTCTATCATGCAGGGCATAAGATCGCTTTCGTCCTTTATGTCAAGCCCCGTGGTCTCTCCTAAAACACGGTAAAACAGATCGTTTGAAAGCTCGACCTTTATAAACGCCGCGCCGCTGCCCAGATCCACTTTTTCCACATTGCAGTCGGTTATATGCTCGCTTTCCGCCAATTTGCAGGTAACATTCTTGACCTCGCCTATATTCATTATATCCAAAGCGGATTTTTTAAGGGAGGAAAAAATGTCGGTTTTGAGCCAGTGTCCTTTTTCAAGGGCGGTAAGCCATTTCGGTATCTTGATATTGATCTCCTTTACGGGGAATTGAAGCAAGATTTCCGCCAAAAGGTCTTTTATTGCCTGCTCGCCTATTTCAAGACAGTTCAGCGGCACAACGGGTCTTTGATACTTTTCACTGAGCTCCTCCGCAAGAGCCCTGCTTTCGACGCTGTCGGGCTCCCGACAGTTCAATATTACCACAAAGGGCTTGTGGATAAGATTTAATTCTTCTATGACCCTTTGCTCCGCTTCCGCGTATTCCTCGCGGGGAATATCTGTTATACTGCCGTCGGTGGTTATCACCAAGCCGATAGTGGAGTGCTCGTTTATTACCTTTTGAGTGCCGACCTCCGCCGCCATGTTAAAAGGCACTTCGGTATTGAACCACGGTGTTTTGACCATTCGGGGCATTTCGTTTTCGATATAGCCTATGGAGCTGGGCACTATGTAGCCTACGCAGTCGATAAGGCGGACGTTCATTGTGATGTTGTCCTCGACCTCGATGGAAATTGCCTCCTCGGGTACAAATTTCGGTTCGGTGGTCATTATTGTTTTGCCCGCCGAGGACTGGGGCAGCTCGTCAATGGCTCTTTCGCGGCGAAACTCGTTGTTTATGGAGGGAATGACAAGGCTCTGCATAAACTTGCTTATAAAGGTGGATTTACCCGAACGGACGGGCCCCACCACCCCTATATAAATGTTTCCGTCGGTGCGCTTGGCAATATTCTGATATATTGAATTACTCATCTTTGTTTTTCCCTCCTTTAAAGAATAGGAATAAGCAGCAGGCAGGGAGCGGTCAGCACCTCTTCCTCCAGCTCATTTTCTTCCATAATAGCCTCGGGCTTTGTGTTGTACCTTTTCGCTACCGCGAATATCTCTTCGTTTTCCTCGGCGTAATACATTTTCAGCGCGTATTCGGAGTTTTTCTCCTTCGGCTTTTCGCTGTCAAGCAATACGTCCTCTATTACCGAAACGGTTTTAAGCTTGTAGATGCAGCCGTTCAGGGAAAGATTGACCCTGATCTCGACACTGAAATCTCCGTTTATATTGAAGCTTACATCTGTTATCTGAATATTTGGCTCCATTACGCTGTTTTCATCGGCAAATCCCACCTCGCAGGTAAGCTCCGCGGGTTCGCTTTTTTCTATATAAACGGGAGTTCCCGAGCCTGCAAGCCTGCCTATTGCCTGTGACACAAGCTGTCCCGTTATCGTAAGAGTGCCTTCCTCGTTAAATTTGCAGCTTGCGCCGTTCAGATCGCAGCGGCAGTCAAAGATCTCCTCCAGATTGCCGTCCTTACATTCCAAGGCAGTTTTGTATGAAAGCTGCTTCTGGACATGCTGCGGAGCGTACTCGACCTTGATCTGAGCGGTGGTGAAATCCGTTTCGTATTGGGTGGAGAACAAGTCGGTAAGAACGGAGACGCTTTCTTCCCTGTTGGCGGTGATCTTGCAGTCTATGGTAAGATCGCACCCCAACATTCTGTTGTCATTGTTATCCCCCGCTTTTATCTCCAGTCCGCAGTCCATTACCCTTATGTCAACAAAGCAGCTGAAGGTGTCGTCTAATCCGTCCATATCTATGATCCTGCTTATGGGTACGGCGGCTTCCATGACCTCGGTGTCCTGGGTTTCCTCGTCAAGCTTTACCAGATACAGTGCCTTGACCTTTGCTTCTCCCTTTATCACCGCTTTTCCCGCGATGATCTTTATATCCGTTATCTCGGTGGCGGCGTCACAGCTGAGTATTCCCAATATCCCGCCTCTGCCGGTGCCCGTTTCAATGTCCTCGCGGATAACGAACTGTCCTCCGCCCGTCAGCTTGTTTCCGCAGTAGGCAAGAGGCTGCGCCTTGGTTTCAAGTCCGTCCGCTCCGCTCACTATCTCAAAGCTTTTTGCGCAGCAGGCTTTGACCTTGCAGCTTACCGCGCCCCTTACGTCAAAGCGTCTGCCGCTTATCGCCCTGCAATTGGAATAGTCGGTTTTTGTTGAAATATAAACGGTGGCTTTGTCGGCGGGCTTTGTAAGCTCCAAGGTCTTTGAATAGGTGTACTTTTGCTCAACGCAGTGTATGCTTGTGCTGTCGTCGGATAAATAAAGTATTTTGATAAGCACCGCGCCGTCGATAAAAAGCTGCGTTCCCGAAATGCTGTAAGAGGAGATCCCGGGAGTTAAGCTGCATTTCAGAATTTTAAATATGTCGGGGTAGTAATCGGGGAGCACGTAATCAAATTCCACGCCCTGCTCCGTCTGCCCGTCGAATATTACCTCATTCAGATATACAGGCTCTTTTTTAAGCTGAAGTTCCATGTTTCGATCTTTCCTTTCCTTCACAGGAGCATACGGAGTTGGTTTTATACTGCTTCACAATCACCTTGCAGACAAAATTTTACAGGGTCTGCAAG
>JAAVIG010000209.1 GCA_014796735.1 Oscillospiraceae bacterium | reverse complement strand
TCAAAGTTTAAATGGATATTACACCCAAAGCACTATTATCCAATTAAAACCATTTTTTCAAGTTTTTAATTGGATAATAGTATAAACACTAATCCAACAGTTTTAAAAGGGATTAGTATAAGCTATATCATAACAAACGCTTATTTGCTCCATAATAACCAAATATTTGTTTTTTCACCTCCCGATTGTTATACTTAAAGCGTGGTCATAATCACTGATCGCGCTTTAAGTATTTACATAGGAGGTATTTTTTATGGTAAGAGCAATAACAGGCGGCAGCTTCGGCGACGAGGGCAAGGGAAAAATAACGGATCTGCTTGCCTCCGAAGCGGACATGGTAGTGCGGTTTCAGGGCGGTGCCAACGCGGGACACACCATTATCAACGATTACGGCAGATTTGTTCTGCGGCAGCTTCCCTCGGGAGTATTTCACCGCCATACGGAAAATATTATAGCCAGCAGCACGGCTTTTGATGCGGAGGTGTTTTTTTCGGAGCTTGAAATGCTGAAAGAGAAAAACGTTGCCCCCCCTCATATTAAAATTTCTTCCCGCGTCCAGCTTCTTCTGCCGATACACAAGCTTCAGGATAAGGAGGAGGAAAAACGTCTCGGAAAAAACGCCTTTGGTTCGACCCAATCGGGAATAGCGCCCTTTTACTCGGACAAATACGCAAAGAAAAACATTCAGCTGTCCGAGCTGTATTCGGATAATCTGAGGGACAGGATCAAGCGGATATGCGAGGACAAGAACACATATTTTAAAGCCTTCTACGGAATTGACGATCCCATTTCCGCCGATAAGCTTGCGGAATATCTCCACGATCTCGGGGAGCGTCTTAAGCCCTATGTCTGCGACTGTCCCCGCTACCTTAACAAAGCCGTAAAAAGCGGAAAGAACATTCTGCTTGAAGGACAGCTTGGCGCCTTGCGCGACACGGATAACGGGATATATCCTTACGTTACCTCTTCCTCAACTCTTGCGGGCTTCGGAAGCGTAAGCGCGGGAATACCGCCCTATGAGATCAGATCGGTAACGGCGGTGGTAAAAGCATATTCCACCTGCGTGGGCGCGGGCGCTTTTGTGGGAGAGCTGTTGGGCGCGGAGGGCGACGAGCTTCGCCGCCGCGGCGGAGACCAAGGCGAGTTCGGTGCGAATACCGGCAGACCCCGCCGAATAGCATGGTTCGACTGTGTTGCCGCTAAATACGGCTGCATGCTTCAGGGCGCGACAGAAGCGGCTCTGACAATGCTTGACGTTTTGGGTTATCTCGATAAGATCCCCATATGCACGGGATATAAAATAAACGGCAGGATCACGGACGAATTTCCCGAAACGTATCTTCTTGATAAGGCGGAGCCCGTTTATGAGCAGCTTGCGGGGTGGCAGTGCGATATTTCCGATATTGACGATTACGAAAAGCTTCCCGCCGCCGCTAAAAGCTATGTGGATTTTATTGAGGAGAGGATCGGAGTGCCTGTAGCAATGGTTTCAAACGGCCCGAAACGAAATCAGATATTATACCGTTCCAATTTTAATCTGATGTAATACCCACAGGTTAAAAAGAGATCGCACCCAAAACACTGCTCCATTTTTTAAAAAAGGAGCAGTGTTTCGGGTGCATGAGGGAAAGCCAAGGCTTGAAAATAATTTTTAATTATGATACAATACTATCATTATAATAATTTCTTATGGTAAAACGCTATGAACATAAGCTACGATCAATATAAGTTATTCCGATGTGCGGCACAGTGCGAAAGCATTACTCTTGCCGCCGAAAAGCTGTATATCTCACAGCCCGCGGTAAGTCAAAGCATTTGCCGTCTTGAAGAAGCGATAGGCTGTCCACTTTTTATACGCACTCCAAAAGGCGTTAAGCTTACCGCCGAGGGGCAGGTGCTGTACAAATACGTGTCGGAGGGTATGGACAAATTTACGGAAGGTGAACGCCGTCTGACGGCCATGCTCAGGCTTGACGCGGGAGAAATAAGGATAGGCGCCAGTGATATGACCTTGGAATTCTGCCTGCTTCCCTATCTGGAAAAATTTCATCTTAAATACCCCAACGTTAAAATTTCGGTCACAAACAATCCCACCCCCCAGACCTTGGAGCTTATGAAAAGCGGCAGGATCGACTTTGCCGCCGTAAGCGAGCCTTTTTCCCATGATGATCTCGAGGTGATACCCATTCGTGAAGTCAATGATATTTTTATCTGCGGAAGCAAATGCGAAATAAAAAACGGCTGCACGATCTCGGAATTTAAGAATAAACTTATTCTGCTTGAGGAAAACACAAGCACACGTTCATTTCTCGATACCGAATTCCGCAAGCGCGGTTTTAATGCTTCGCCGAAATTCGAGCTTGCAACCAGTCCGCAAATAGTGAGCTTTGCTTCAAGGAATATGGGTATAGGCTGCGTGGTGAGTGATTTTGCGAAAAACGCCGTTCTGAACGGAGAGGTAAAGGAAATCGTAACCGCCGACCCGCTTCCGCCCAGAAGCATTTGTATAATCAGAAGCAGCGAGGAACATTCGCGGGCGGCGGACGTGCTTTTAAAAATGATAACCGAGCCGAATAAATATTGACTAAGAATTTTCACAGCCCAATCCACTTATTAGCCACTTTTTCGGCAAACGACCTGTCGTGCTCCACAAACAGGATAGTCGGCTTAAACCGCGTCAGCAGCTCCTCTATCTGAATCCTGGAAATAACGTCGATAAAATTCATCGGCTCGTCCCACACATGCAAATGCACGTTCTCGCAAAGGCTTCTTGCGATCATGACCTTTTTCTTTTGCCCCTCGCTGAGCGATTCGATTTTTTTATCGTACATCAGCCCCGTAAAGTCCAGCTTGCTTAAAATCGCGTTGAACAGACCCGCATCAATTCCGCACTGCTCCGCGTAATCCGACAGTCTGCCGCTAAGCTGTGACGTGTCCTGACTTACATAAGAGATTTTAAGCCCGCTGCCAACCTCAACTATTCCCGTATGAGGAATTTTCTCGCCGCAGATCAGCTTGATCACGCTTGATTTTCCCGAACCGTTTTTCCCTTGCAGGGCTATCCTGTCCCCCTTTTCTATCTCAAAGGAAAGCTTTTCAAGCACGGACGTATCTCCGTAAGCAACGCTTAATTCCCTTACCGAAACCAATTTCGCCGAATGATAATCAAGCTGATCTATTTTCAGCTTGTCGGAGGTTTCGATGTTTTTCAAAAGGGCGGATTTTTCCTCTATGGCATTTTGCTGTCTTGTTTCAATTGCCTTTGCTCTTGTCATAAGCTTTTTTGATTTGGCTGCCTGAAGCGGCTTCCACCCTTTTTTATTATCCACCTTTAACGGATCGATCCCGACTTTTCTGTTTTCCGCCTTGTCCGACCAGCGGCTTTTCTCTTTTGCGGTAGCTTCAAGCCGCTTGATCTCTTTTTTCAGCTTGCTGTTTTCCGCCAGCTCAAAGCTGTCCCGCCGTTCCTTGTTAATAAGCCATGATGAGAAATTCCCCTTCTGAATTTCAATATTCGCCCTGTTTATTGAGAGCACATGATCAATGCACCCGTCAAGAAAGCTGCGGTCATGAGATACTAAAATAAAGCCTTTTTTGGTGTTTAAATAACGGCTTACAAGCTCACGCCCTTTCATGTCAAGGTGGTTGGTAGGCTCATCTATCAGAAGAAAGCTGTTTTCTTTAAGAAACATAGCCGCCAATAATACCTTAGTGCGTTCGCCGTTGGAAAGAGTATAAAAGGGACGGTATAGTATTTCCTCGTCGGCTTCGAGAATGTTCAGCTCCTTTGAAAGCTGCCAGTATTGAAGCTCCGGGGCTGCCTGCTCCGCTATTTCAAGAGCGGTCAAGGTATCGTCCTTTACCTCAAACGGGAAGTATTCGAAGTCCACCGAAGCGGAAATACTGCCGTTGTATTCGTATTTGCCCTGAAGAAGCCGTAAAAAGGTGGTTTTGCCCCTGCCGTTTCTGCCCGTGAAGCCTAACCTCCAGTCGGTGTCGATCTGAAAGCTTACATTTTCAAAAATGTTTTCGTACCCTCCGTCATAACCGAAGGTCAAATTTGTGATGTTTATAAGTGACATTGCTGTAGTCCGCCTTTCAAAATAAAATCGGCTGCAAGAAATCTCAGTTCTTACAGCCGTTTAAAGACAGTGTACAAGACAAGCGAAAAACGCGTATTTATCAGGGTTTCAACACACGCGAACACTTGTGCCGCAACAATGCACTATAAGCCGAAAAACGAATACATTTCCTGCAGTTTGGCACAACAAGTCCGACGGCATTGCCGCCCGATAATATTTATGTGCCTTAATTACTTGCAAGAAAATATACGCATTTTTTCAGCTCCAATCTTTTTAAGATAGGGGTATTATAACATATTTTTTTGAGAATGTCAAGGGATTTCCAAAGTACCGCAGGGCAATTCCTTACGGAAATGCGCCCCATATATACAAAACAAAAAACACGCCGTACAAGCGTGTTTTGTCATATACGTAAAATTATGCAGATGCGGAAGCCTTTTTAGCCATTCTTGATTTAAGACGGGCTGCCTTATTTTTATGGATAAGACCTTTTCCCGCTGCTTTATCGAGCTTCTTAACGGCTGCCAATCTTGCTTCATCGGTAGCGCCCTCGGCTCTTGCCTGCTTCATCACGGTCTTAAGCTGCGTTTTAGCGGCCTTGTTGCGTTCCTGTCTTACCTTGGAAACCAGAACTCTTTTCTTAGCAGATTTAATATTAGGCATTGTTACACCTCCTTGCACATATAAAAATACGAAATATTATGCTTTAAAAAAACCGATATTCAGCGGTTTTACTTCATTGAAAGCAATTCTTTCTTTTCTGCTCGATATATTTTACCACAAAAAAAGGAAAAATTCAAGGCTTTTTAAAATTTTTTTGCAATATTGGTATAATTTCACAAAGAGGAGAAAAAATCAGTAATAAAGGGACAATTTGTTGTTAAAATTGAACAATCATCAAGAGAAAGGAAAAAGATTTTGAGAGCAAAACGAACTGACTTGGCGGCAGAGCTTGCCGCGGACTTGGACGAAAACGAGGTAAAGCTTACCGAAACGGTATACGAGGGAATAAAGGTCACCGAGGTGACTTTGGGACGACAAGGGGGAAAGCTTATAGGAAAGCCCAAAGGAAAATATATAACGCTCCACTGCGAAAACGAGGATAAGGTTATTTGCGGCTGCGCTGTGGCTCACTATATAGGAGAGCTGCTGAAACCCTCCGCCTCTTGGGAAAAGGTAATAGTAGCGGGCTTGGGCAACGAAAGAGTTACCCCCGACAGCTTAGGGGCGAGAACGGTAAGAAAAATACCCGCAACCGCTCATTTGTCCTCCACCAACGAATTCAAGGAGCTGGGGCTGCGTCCCGTGGTGGTGATAGAAACGGGAGTTATGGGGCAAACGGGGCTTGAAAGCGCGGACTGTCTTAATTTTGTGGCAAGAAACGTACTGCCCGCCGCGGTCATAGCTATAGACAGCTTGGCATGCAGCGATTTTTCAAGGTTAGGCAGCACTATTCAGATAACCGATTCGGGTATAGCTCCCGGAAGCGGGGTAGGGGGCAGCAGAAGACCGCTTAATAAGGAAATAATGGGCAGCAAGGTAATAGCGATAGGCGTACCCACCGTTATCGACCTCGATAATGTTGTCGATGAGGTGCAAAGCCCCATGATGGTTACTCCGAGAGATATTGACAACGTTATAGAAAGATATTCGGAAATTATCGCTATGGGGGTAAACTCCGCCTTAAACCCCACACTTACAAGAGAAGAAATAGAACTGCTGAGTTTTTAAAGAATATATTTTCCTCCTTGACCATATAGATTATATCATAACAATCCATTTTTAAACTGACGTTATACCCATAGTTTAAAAATGGATTGCACCCAAAACACTAATCCCACAGTTTTCAGAGGGATTAGTATTAAACAGGATCAAAAAACAAAGGAGGAAAACAAAATGAAAAAAAATCTCACCCTAAGATTTGCCGCCGCCGCTCTTACCGTGGCGGCTATTCCCTTTGCCGTTACAAAAGCCGTTCAAAATCCCCCCGATATGAATAAGCTTGTTGCCGCCGCAGTTGACTTCACCGCTTATCCCGCTTTTGCCTCCGAAACGGCGGAGCTTGGAAACGGCAATCTTATCTTATATAAGCCCTCCCCTTCTTCGGCTTCGGAAGAAAACCCCGATATTTCAGCCGAGGAAAGTACCCCCGAAACGGAAAACGAAGAAAACACGGATATAACCGAAACGGAAGAAACAAGCGCCGAAGTCGCGCAGGCTACTTCCGAAACGACGGAAGCAGCCGCCGAGACGGAAGATACGCCCGAATCGGAGGAGCCGGTTTCGGAAGCCCCGCAAGCCGATGCACCGGATACACAAAGCTACATAATAACTCAAAATATAAGCGGCGACAGCGAAGACCTTTCCGTATTCAACAGCAGAGACCTGCAGGTCGAGCACATGACCTTTGAATCCAACAACGGCACCGACTTTTTATGGCTGCCCATGGGCGGACAGGTAAGAAACTGCACCGAGCTTGACAACGATTATGTTAAGGAGCAGATGAAAGCGCCGACAGATATTAAGATAGAAGCCTATTCTGAGCAGCCGCAGGTGCTTATAATGCATACTCACGCGTGCGAAAGCTATTTAACGGGCGACGGGGATTATCAGGACGAGGAATACACCTGCCGCACCACCGACGCTTCCCAAAGCGTGGTGGCGGTCGGACAGAAAATCGCGGAAAAGTTAGCGGAAAACGGGATATGCGTGATACATGACGGAACTCTCCACGATTATCCCTCCTACAACGGCTCATACGATCGAGCGGAGGAAACGATAACCGAAATTTTAGATACATATCCCTCTATCAAAGCGGTATTGGATATTCACCGAGACGGTATCGTGGAGGGAGACGGAACTCCCGTTGCGGCGGTACAGGAGATAAACGGCAGAAAGGCGGCGCAGGTGATGATTATTTCTGCCGCCTCGGACGGATATTATCACGTTCCCAACTACCTTGACAATTTTCACTTTGCCTGCCTGCTCCAGCAGTATATGGAAAGCGAAAACAACGGGATAACCCGCCCCATACTGTTTGAGTACTGCCAATACAATCAGCATCTGACCACAGGCTCTTTACTTATAGAAGTAGGCGCGCAGGGTAATACCCTTGAACAGGCATTGTACAGCGGCGAGCTTATAGGCGAGAGCATAGCCAAAGCACTGCTGACCCTGTGCTGAGAAAAGCGCGGTAAAGTTACGTTATATTGTTCCGATAATAAAAGTACGCACCCTTGAAATTTCGGCAGTTTTGTTGTATAATACATTGTAATAGGGATTTTATTCGCTGTTATCTTTCTGTATTGAAACGGCATTGCCGCTTAACAAAACTTCACCGATTAAAGGAGGCTACTTATGGAACACCACAACCCGCTGCAACCGAAAGACGGAAACGGAAAAAAATTTATCACTATCGGAGAGATAATGCTCCGTCTCACTCCGCCCAATTACGAAAAAATACGCATGACATCTACGTTTGAGGCAAGCTACGGCGGCAGCGAGGCAAATATCGCGCTGGCTCTGGCGAACTTGGGCGTTGACAGCACTTTTTTCAGCGTTGTTCCCAATAACAGCTTAGGCAAAAGCGCGGTACGCTGGCTTCGTTCAAACGACGTACACTGCACCCCCATGATACTGACCTCTCCCGAGGAAACGCCTACTCACCGTCTGGGCACTTACTATCTTGAAACGGGCTACGGAATACGCCCAAGCAAGGTTACATACGACAGAAAACACAGCGTAATCACCGAATACGATTTTGACAAGGTGGATATCAACGCTTTGCTTGACGGCTACGACTGGCTGCATTTAAGCGGTATAACTCCCGCTTTGGGCTCAAACTGCCGCTCGCTTATCATGAACTGCCTTAAGGCAGCAAAGGAAAAAAATCTCATCGTCAGCTTTGACGGAAATTTCCGCAGCCAGCTTTGGAGCTGGGAGGAGGCAAGGGACTTCTGCACCGATTGTCTTCCTTATGTGGACGTGCTTCTCGGCACCGAGCCTTATCATCTGTGGAAAGACGAAGAGGATCACTCAAAGGGAGACCTTAAGGACGGTATTCCGCTGCAGCCCAGCTATGAGCAGCAGGACGAGGTTTTCCGTCACTTCATCGAAAGATACCCCAATCTTAAATGCATAGCGCGTCATGTGCGTTACGCCCACAGCGGCAGTGAAAACAGCCTTAAGGCTTTTATGTGGTTCGAGGGACATACCTTTGAAAGCAGGCTGTTCACCTTTAATATACTTGATCGCGTTGGTGGCGGCGACGCTTTTGCAAGCGGACTGATCTATGCGATGATGAACGGCTTTAAATCCATGGATATGGTGAACTTTGCGGTAGCCTCCAGCGTTATCAAGCACACTATCCACGGCGACGGAAATATTACCGACGATGTACAGAGTATTCGCAATCTGATGAATATGAATTACGATATTAAGAGGTAATTTAATAAAGGCGTTAAGCTATATAAAAATTCGCGTTTTATCCCGAATTTCACTCGTAAATGCGATCCGCACAATGAGTGATATTCCGTGATAAAACGCGATTTTTGTATAAAAGGTTTTCCCATTACTGTTGTCTGACACGCAAAATCCACACTTTCAACAGGCTGTTGAAAGTGTGGAAAACTTACAAAATTTTGTGCAAAGTAAACAAAACGTAAAAGTAAGCGGCAATAAGCAAAATTATTGCCGCTTATTTTTGATTTAAATCCATAATTTTAAGTCTCAGCCTTAACATATCGGAAATAT
>JAAVIG010000208.1 GCA_014796735.1 Oscillospiraceae bacterium | reverse complement strand
TTTTTATGTTTGAGAAAAAGGAAAAAAGATTTGCTGTTAAGTATGAGCAGACACTGGCATTTTTTGGAGGTGCTGCCCAAATAATTGTCGATACCGACACGGGTGTTAACTATTTGGCAATTATAGGCAACGGTACGGCTATTACGCCTTTGCTGGACGAAAATGGACAGGTGGTTATCGATAAGGAGTAAATAATATAAAAAATTCTCGTTTCGGTTAATATCCTCTCAACAAATAAGCCCTTTTATCTTTATGTTCAATCTGATATTATATACAAGGAAGCTTCCCAATAATCGAAAGGAAATAATTGAAATGAAGATAAGCTTAGGAGAAAATCTGCGTGCTCTGCGGAGTAAAGAAAACGTAACACAGGAGCAATTGGCGGAGGCACTTGAGGTATCGCCGCAAGCGGTGAGCAGGTGGGAGAATGAAGCCGCGTTTCCCGATATTTCGGTTTTGCCCGTTATAGCCAATTACTTTGATGTTACCGTTGATTATCTTTTAGGAGTGGATACCGCTCATAAGCAAAGGGAAATAGATAAAGTCATAGAAACGGACAACAAGCTTCGAAACAATGGAAGAACAAGAGAATCGGTGGATTTTTTAAGGGAAAAAGTAAGGGAATTTCCCTCAAATCCCGAAATACTTCACCGTCTTGCCTGTTCGTTGTTTAGCCTTTATCATCAAAGCGGAGAGAAATTTTCCGAAGAGGAAACAAGGACAATGGCTGAGGAATCGGCGGAGTTGTGCAAAAGAGCGTTGAAATATAACAGCGATCAGCCATTTATGAGCCGCTGCAAGCAGACCTTAATATTGAATTATGTTGAGCTTGGGGAAAGGGAAAGAGCGGCGGAAATTGCCGATACTTTGTCAAGTCTTTGGTGCAGCCGCGAAATGGTGTATCCCGTTACATTGACGGGTAAGGAGGCGTTAAAGGAGTATCAGGAAAATCTCACGCTTCTGATAGACGCGGTAATCATCACAATGGGGAGGATAAAGGGCTGTGAAAATTACACCGACGAACAGCTTATCGAGCTTGCCGAGGTAAGGGAAAGGTTTATATTGCTGTTGGCGGGAGACAATCCCTGCTGGTTGAATGAACGGCTGTTCAATATGGCTATGATACAGGCAAAAATCCAAGTGCGCGAAAATTCGGATAAGCTTGCCGATACACTGCAAAGGCTTATAAAATACGCCCGTAACTATGAGGAAAGGCAGACGGGAGGAAAATATAAAGTTTTTTGGCTTTCGGAGTGTATAGACCATATTGGCTCGGCAACCAAACATTCACCCGACAGCTTGTATGATACTTTGAGGAATTTTATTGATAAAAACGGGATAAAGGAAAGATTTAAGGGTGATAAAAATGTTGAAGCCGTTATAAGGGAGCTTGATGAGATTGCATAAATAGCAAAAAAATACCGCCGATACGCTGTAATGCAGTATCGGTGGTAAATTTTTTCTTGGCATAAGGTCTATACAGTTTGTGTATACCGCTCTTGGATATGTTCACGACGTATATTATATCACATTTTTATTTCGTTTTCACTTTATTACTTATACTTATGGTCTGTCGGGTATGCCAATGAAAGCCATTGACAAACGAAATAAAATTGATATAATGTTATATAATAGGTAATTTCCAAAAATCTGTTTTGGGAATGATTTACATCAATATCACACAAAGATTGCGCAGAATTTGTAAATCGGATAGCTTCATGATTGCAAAAAAGCGCGTAATTTCCTATGTGAACAGTATTTTATAGGCAACACCACACAAAGACCGTCTAACGGCTTTGTACGTCATATGCTTGCAGGATTTCCGAAAAACCGAAGGTTTTTCAAAGTCATTATTGCATGGAATTTGTTAACATACGCTGATATGCTTGCAAAAACTCCGTACAATCTGACGAAAATTCAGACTGCGCATCTGTCGCACAATCTTTATGCAGTGCTGCCTATATTCTATATTCTGATACCCGTATCGGCAAGAATCTTTTTTGCGTTTCCGCAAAGCATAAGCTCAAGTTCATCGGCTGAGAAACCAAAGCCGCGCATAAGCTTGATGATGCTGTTCAGTGCAGAATCGGTAAAAGAATTATACTTGATTTTTTAAAGCTAAAGAAAATACCAAAATTTCCCGAAAACGGCTTGATTTCACCGCGAATCTATGTTATACTGGTTCCAACGGGCTTTTTCGCCCAAAATCACAGAGTAAAGGAAGGAAATAATCATGACATCTATGCAAAAATACGCTGCCGAATTTATCGGTACGCTCACGCTGGTGGTTTGCGGCTGCGGCACGGCGATGCTGGTGGGCTGCGACGCCTCAAATGGCTGCGGCTATCTGCTGACAGCGTTCGCGTTCGGTCTGGTCATCGTTGGAATGGCTTACTGTGTCGGGAACATTTCCGGCTGTCACATCAACCCGATCGTCTCCTTAGCGTTTTGGATAAGCGGAGAAATGAAGCTCTCCGAAATGTTCTGCTACATGATCTCCCAGTGCTTGGGCGCGACAGCGGGCGCGGCACTCTTAAAGGGAATTTTCGCGCTTGGCGGGATTGAGGATAAGACAGGCGCACTCGGTTCAAACTCGCTGAGCGGCGTAAACGGTTCGGGCGCGGCGGGACTGATCGTCGAGATCGTCCTGACCTTCTTCTTCGTTCTGACGATCCTCGGCGTTACCTCGAAAAAGGCGAACCACGGTTCGTTCGCAGGACTGATCATTGGTCTTACGCTGACGCTCGTACATATTTTGGGGATCGGGCTGACAGGGACTTCGGTAAACCCCGCGAGAAGCTTCGGACCTGCCCTGATCGCGGCAATCACCGGGAATACTCTCCCACTGGGGGACTTTTGGGTTTTCCTCCTCGGACCGGTAATCGGCGCATGTATCGCGGCAGTAGTTTATAAGCTTCTGACCGTTGCGCCGAGTAAAGAAAAGTAATCCTAAGAAAAATTGCAACAACGCAAAAATACCCGCAGTTAACAAATTAATCTGCGGGTATTTTTATTCTTTCGGGATAAATTAATTGAGCTTATTTTTTTCCGTTCTTCCTTTTGACAATTATCTCGCCTGTCACGGAAAGAGCCGCCAGCGCTACGGGAACAACAGCAGCGGCTGTAACGCCTGTGTAGGGGTTACGTTCGTTTGGATCTGCAAGATTGCGGTTGCCTTCCGGAGTATCTTCGTCCAACCTAAATGGATCTAAGCTGTCAACCGGCTCGGTAGTATCGGAGACGATCGGCATAGTCGTAATGGGAGCAGAGGTAGTGGTTGTTACAATTGTAATTGCGGGTTCGGTAGTTGTCGCAGCGGTAACAGGCTCGCTTACGGTTCCGACCGACTCGGATTCGCTCGTTGTGTCGGTCGGGGGAACGTTGAAATGGACGGTGCTGTTGCCGGGCTTATCGGGATCGTCCGGATCGCTCGGAACAGTGGGTTGTACCGGTGTCGTATCGGTATCGCCCGGAACGGTAGGCTGTACCGGTGTCGTATCGGTATCGCCCGGAACGGTAGGCTGTACCGGTGTCGTAGTGGTACCGCACAGATGAGGCCAATCAATATCCTGTTCGTACCTTAAATCCGTATTATCTCCATCTTTCGTTTCAAAAACCGCGCCTGTAAAATTCTCAACAGCAGGTGCAAGGAATTCACCCAAATTGATATTACCGTTGGTGTAACGCTTCACTATGTCATCCTTGAACTCAGTGGACTTGAACATATCTGCTGTAAATGGGCTGTTTATACTGTTGAAGCTTGATCCGTTTTCATAATAGTAGTTGGCTGTGCTTTTATAATTCGAGCTGTCAGATTTATTACATTGTATTTTGTCGTCCAATTTGGTTGCGTCTGCACTGTTGCTGAAGGAAACAAGGCCATCTACCGTGAAGACCGTTTCCTTCCCGGAGTCGGTAGTATAAAGGTAAATGTTTCTGCCGTTGTTGAAAGACGTACAGTGTTCAATGTATATATCGGGGCAGGAATTGGAGGTAATACCGTTTTCTTTGTTTTCAAAAGCAATACTGTTTATAAGCTTATGTCCGCTGGGAGTACCGTCATTTCCTCTGCCTATGTAGATGTTTGAGCCTCCCATCTTAAAGCCGGTTCCGTTTCCGTTGGTGATGTTGTTGTCGGCGTCATAGCCGTTCCTATAGGCTACGCAATTTTGTACAACAACGACTCCGATCGGCCCTGTCGCAACATTGGAAAACATATCAAAGCCGTCGTCCGAATTGTTAAACGCCACACAGCCGTCAAACACGTTGCCGTTTCCCACTGTCAGCTTAGCCGCAAAGCCGTCGGCGTCTTGTTGACCCAAATCGGCATTGAAGCAGGAAGTACAGTTGAGTATCGTATTGTTTTCGGGCCAATCCTCCGTAAAATCATCACTGTTGTTAAATGCGCTTATCTGAATGCCGGTATTTCCGTTGTAATAGGCATGTATACGCTCCAATTTGTTATCGCTGCCGCATACATAAAAGCCGCATTCGCCGTCTGTGGTATTTTTTACATCAAAACCATTGAAGTACCAGTAATCACCGCCGCATTTTATGCCGGATGATTTTTCTCTGAAGCAGAATATAAAATATTTTTCCGACTCCGGTATCGACGCTATGAAACTATCTTCACTTTCGTTTTCATCTGTCATCGGTATCATTTTTATGGTGTTTTCTTTTTCGCCGTCAATGCCGCGCTGAATTATTACGGGATAGTCGAGTCTGTATAATCCCGGCATTATTATTATGTTCTGACCGGGGTGTACAAAATTTACCGCGGAGTATATATCTAAGGGGCATGTGGGACTGCCGTTGCCCGTGGGACTTCCGAAGGGGCGGTCATCGGGAGATTCGTAATTGGTGGGATCGTAGACGGGTGCTATATAAAGATTCTTCTGATCGGCAAAATAGGTGTTGTATTCCACATAATGAGTTGTTATGACCGGATCGTTGGTTACGTAGTCGTAGTCAAGCTCATAGCCGTCTTCCAGCTCGTTTCCCGCATTTGCGTCCGGAGTAAATGCGATTGTGATCAAATTTGGACTGTTTGCTTCATTATCGGACGCGAAATCAAATTCCAACCCGAGTTCCGAAGATACCGCCAAGGACTCAATATTTAAAATAGGACGTCCTTCATCCGGAGCAACAGTAAGTTCCACCTGTGTCCGCTCGTCTTTTTTTATATTAACGGTTTTTGTGTACGCATCACTGCGGCTTTGATCCTTTTGCTCTATGGGTTCGCCATTTTGCGTAACTCCGATCACAGCAGTTCCGGACACATTAGCGGTCAGGATCAGGGTATAATTCTCGGTAGAGGAAGAGGGACCGGATTTAATGCTGACAGCGGGCTTTTCCTTTATCAGTTCCTGAGCCGGAAGCTCTTCATAGCTTTCGTAGATTTTAAACTCATCAACGGAAAATGTTGCTCTGGCGTTTCTTGAGGCAAAGAAGCCGACATAAACATAGTCACCGTCCAATTTGCTTAACGAATCAGCATCGTAATATTTTTGTTCTCTGATAAGTTTGCCCTCTTGGTCAAAATAGCTGACAACGTAACCGTTTTTTGCTCTTCTGATCTCAAGAAGAAAATCGGTGATTCCTTTGTTTTCCCCGTCTTTTTCGCCTGCGATAGTTTCTTTGACATCACCGACATAGTTGCCTACTATATTATAGGCTTTGTAGGGATCCGACTCAAGACCAAGCTCGCCGGCTGTGGTATCCAAAGTGCGCTGCGATGTGGTCATGTTATTCTTAATTGCCGTGTCGTCGCCTGCTGCCGAATTCAGTTTTTCGGGTGTAAGACCCAGCTTGGTATTGACTCCAACACCAAGGAGCATTGTATACTCGGTTCCTCCCGAATAAACAACGCCGCCCTCTACGTCGGGATCATAGCGATAATTGATCTTGGAAACCGCCGCCATGTACTGGTTAGTCCAAAAATATTCAACGCTGCTCTTATCCGGTACACGGTCAAGCGCCAACAGTCCGAAGCCCTCCTGACCGTTGCTGAAAGTCCAGCTGTCAACGCTGACGTTCGTGCGGAAAGTAAAGTCCAGGTCATTGGGTATCTTGGTGTAATACAAAGCAAGACCGTCGGGATTAGAAGGCTGAACTTTGCCGCGTCCGTTTTCTGACCATACCGTTACCGTACCGTCGTCGTTTTCCGCATAATTGTTATCATTGCCTATCCCGTTGGAAGAGGGGCCGTAAACTACAAAATCCCATTTATCTTCCTTTTCCTCGGTAACATTTATCGTTTCTGCATTTGACGGTACGCTCTCATCAGTACCCCGCACCGCGGTCACCGTAAATGTATGTTCGGCTATATCGATCCCCGTTACAGTATACTTTGTTTTATCGGTGGAGGCAACCAAATTACCGTCGCAATAGATATTGTAGCCTTTCGCTTCATCGACCTCGCTCCAGATCAGATAAACGTTTCCTTTTCCCGTTTCATCAATAACCCCCTCGTTGAAGATACTTGAAATAACGGGTATTCCGAGAGGAAGAACATAATCAACGGATGCGATGTTGCTTGTATCGTTCGTCTTTTCAACTTCACCGTCACGGAAAAGAATCGCCGTAAAAGTATATGTGCCGGAAGAGTCGGGCTTGAACGTAACGGTATGAGTATGCGAGGGATTGCCGGAAGCCGAGCTTTTTGACTCAACACGCTCTCCGTCGCGGAACATTTCGACTGTTACCCTGTCGCCGCCGTCTGCGCCGACATTTGCCATAACTGTGACCTCAATATTTTCACCGACTTGTTCAACGTCGGTGATCTGCGGTTTATTTACAATTTCCCAGTCGCCGCGATTTTCCGGAACACTTTCCGCAACGGAAATTTTATAATAATAATTGTTGGGATTGCCGCCCAAATAATATGTGCCCGCATTGTCCAGAGAAAATGTATCTATATACATTTCATTACTTTTTGTATGTAAATTGGAGCTGTAAACCGGTGTTTCGGGATCGGAAGGATCGCAAACCATGATTTCGCGGTCATCGTTGCTTGCCACAAACCAAACCGTTACCGAAGCTGCGCTTTTGGTGGAGAATTCAATAAGGTTTTCCACGTTAGATATGTTCATGGAATTGGGAAAGTTGATCCTCTTTGTCGCAGAATAACCGCCGTCAAAGCTTCTGTTTGAATTTTGGATTTCTGCGCCATCGCCTCCGTGCAGGGTGAAGTAATTTTCCGTACCTGCCGGCATGCTTGCAGGGATTGCGCCGATTTCCAATTCGCTCACGTCAAGTACATAAACCGACCCTGTCTCCCGCATGTCGATCGGTGAGATCGAATTATCTTCATGCGCTCTGATTGAACTGAAGGAAATAGCAGTAATAACCATTGCAAATATCAAAAAAACGGCAATATACCTTTTGGCGGTCTCGCTTTTCATAGTATTCCTCCTTATATAGCTCGGCTTCACATAATCGTTATACCGGCATAGTTTCTTATTTTTATGATATTACTTTTTTAAATAATTGTCAAGCCGATTAAATCGATTTTTTAAACGATTTTTGCATAACACTTTTGTGCATATTATAAAATTATTTTACATTTTAAGCAGCCATAAAAGAAAGAATTTATCTTATTGATATAATAAATTTTTTACATATTGGTTTTCAGATATGACATAGTTTTTTCATCCACAATTGACACTATATAATTATTAAAATTAGACAAAATTATAAATTTATGTTGCATTTTTTTATTGGAAATGTTATAATAAAAAATAAGTAAAACCAACAGGAGTACATTATGAAAAAAATCTTTTCGACTATCCTTGCGGGTATTACAGTGTTTTTTTTCTGTTTTATGACAGCTTCATGCTCGAACAGTAATGAAAAATGTCTTGTTATGGCAACAGATGCGGACTTCCCCCCTTTTGAGTACTTGGACGAGAACAGAAATATCGTTGGCTTCGATGTAGAGGTAGCCGAGGCTGTTTCGGAAAAACTCGGCATGACATTGAAAATCGAAAGTATTGCTTTTGATGATATTATTGACGAGATTGAAAACGGAAAATATGATTTTGGAATGGCCGGTCTTACCGTTAATGAAGAACGCAAGGCTCAGGTCATGTTTTCCGACACCTATGCTACGGGGATACAGTCTATTGTCGTTAAAGATGGCAGTGAATACACTGAGCTTGACGATTTTTTCGACGGTTTTGATGAAAGCGGAAACCCCATAGCAGCTAAAACAAACATTACAATAGGTGTACAAAAGGGTACTACCGGCGATACATACGCTTCCGCGGAGCCCGTTGACTGGGGCTTTGGAGAAGAGAACGTCAACAAGTACGACACGGGAGAAAAAGCCATACAGTCACTTGCGGAAGGCAAGGTCACGGCTGTAATTATCGACAGCGAACCCGCAAAATCTTTTGTTGATAAATACGCGGGGCTAAAAATTCTTGAAACTCCCTATGCTAATGAATCCTACGCTATATGTGTTAACAAAAAAAATACCGAGCTGTTGGGAAAAATCAACAATGCTCTTGATGAATTGAAAACAGACGGCAAGCTTGAAGAAATATATAACAAGTATATCGCAAGGTAAGCTGCAAAAAACAAACACTTAAAACCTCCCTTTGATTTCATCGGGAGGTTTTAAAAGTATAATGATAATTTCCGATCAATTATAGATAAACTTTGCTGTGCAGCACATAAAAAGATTGACAAAAAATAAACTTTTACCTCTTGAAATTTTGCAAAAAATGGTGTATAATAATAATTACATTTTTATCATGGGCTAATATGTATTTAATACTGTTATTTATAAGATCATTGCCGAATTATTGCAGGGAAGGGAGAACTATGTATGAAAGCTGATTTGCATTGTCACACTACTTTGTCCGACGGTTCCTTGGGCATTGAGGAGGTTATCGCTCAGGCAAAGCGCAATAACATTGATTACCTCGCTATAAGCGATCATGACTGCCTTTCCTCGATTTCAAGAGCGGTCGTCTTAGGCCAAAGGTATGGGATAGAGATCGTTCCCGCAGTTGAGTTTTCCGCTTTTGACGGAAAAAGAGAGAGCAAAGCCCACATTTTATGCTATATGCCTAAGAAGCCCGACAGATTGGAGGGCTTGTGTTTGAGAAACAGCGAAATGCGCCGTCAGAGAGGCAAAAAAATGGCTATGAAGGTGTTAGAGCGCTATCCCATTACTCTTGAAAATATCGTCAAATATTCCGCTGGAAGCAAGGCTATTTATAAGGGTCACATAATGCATGCTTTAATGGATTACGGATATACCACCGAGCTTTACGGAGACGTTTACGATGAGCTTTTCGATTCCAAATCGGGACTTTGCGCAGATGAAGTAAGCAATGAGACAATCGCTAACCCCGAGGTTCACTTCGTACTCGAATTGATCCATTCATCGGGCGGTTTGGCGGTATTGGCTCACCCCGAGGTCTTTGACAATTTCGATCTGATAGAGGAGCTTGCCAAGGACGGAAAGCTTGACGGCGTGGAGGTATGGCATCAAAGCTTAAAGCAGGGAGACGAA
>JAAVIG010000207.1 GCA_014796735.1 Oscillospiraceae bacterium | reverse complement strand
CCGATACGTGCAGAGAGCAGGTTTTTGAAGTAAGGAGGACATATTTGTGATCGAAAAAAGTATTGAAGAAATCATAAACAGAGAGCTGTATTCTGACGATAAAACAACTGCACTGGATTTTGTCGCTTTTTTGCGAGATAACGGACTAACATTTTTTAGGGATAGGGGTTATTGGCGGGATAAAATTTATTTTTGGGTGCAATATGGCAGTGATTGTGTATGCTTTATAGCAATCAGCGACCCCGATGAACCCGAAAATCGTTGGACGGTGTGGTCTGAAAATATAGATTCGGATTATCTTGTCGACAATGCAGTCGAGGACAGGCTGAAAAAGATTGCGTGGGAACACGTTGACTGCGGAAGCTGCGGTTCATGCGGCGGCGAAAATCCAAAAAATATTTTTGGAAGAGAATTTAACAATGTCTGCGGCACTAACTTTAGATTTGACAATCCGGACATGAATGATTTGAATTTTATGAAAAAAATGGTGGAAATCAAGAAAAGAGAATTGATTGAAAAATAATGTTTTTTATGAGATAAATTGGAATTCAGCGCAGTAACAGAATATTGAAATTTTGGCTGCTGCGCTAAAATCCAATTTAATCAAAGCTTCATACTCGCCACCGCATTCAGTGAGCTGTCGGCAATGTTCCCTTTAAGATACTCATAATAAGCCTGACTTCCTATCATTGCCGCATTATCGCCGCACAGGGAGATTGGAGGAATGAAAAGCTTCATACCGTTTTCTTCCGCTTTTTGAGCCAACGCTTCACGCAGTCCGCTGTTGGCAGCTACTCCTCCTGCTAAAGCTATTGTTTTGTAATTGTTGTCCTTGGCAGCTTGTATGAATTTAGTAGTAAGCATCGTGCTGACAGTATTCTGAAAGCTTGCAGCCAAGTTGTTTATGTTTATTTGCTCGCCTTTTTGCTCTGCATTATGAACTAAGTTTATTACCGCTGTTTTCAATCCGGAAAAGCTGAAATCGTACGGCTTATCGGTTTTCGGTATCGGAAGCTTATATGACGTGGGGTTGCCTTGTTTTGCGGCTTTGTCTATATGTACCCCTCCCGGATAGGGAAAACCCATGGAGCGGGCGGCTTTGTCAAAGGCTTCGCCTGCCGCATCGTCAATAGTTCTCCCTATCGTTTCAAATTCGGTATAGTCGTTGACTTTAATGATATGAGAATGTCCTCCGCTGGCTACTAAGCAGAGATACGGAGGTGTAAGCTCACTGTGTGCTATATAGTTTGCCGCAATGTGTCCTTTTATGTGGTGAACGGGGATAAGAGGCTTTTCCGCCGCTAAAGCAAGGCTTTTTGCAAAGCTTACTCCCACAAGAAGAGCACCTATCAAACCTGGAGCGTAAGTCACCGCCACCGCATCGCAGTCGGAAATGGTCATACCCGCTTTTTCAAGCGCTTCATCGCATACGGCGGTAATGCTTTCACAGTGACGCCTTGAAGCTATTTCCGGGACTACACCGCCGTAGAGCTTGTGTTCATCAATCTGAGTGGCAACTACGCTTGATATTACGTTTCTGCCGTTTTCTACAACAGCGCAGGCAGTTTCGTCACAGGAGGATTCTATTGATAATATTTTCATATTTATAAGTATTCCTTACATGTATTTTTTATTATTGTAACGCAATTTTGAAAAAAAATCAACTGCTTTTTTAAACTTGATATTGACAGGATAGGGAATGTGTGTTATACTCTATATAATGGATTGGTATCTGCTTGTTTCAAATGGGACCGTAAAGGTTTCGACGGGGGCTTTGAACCTTGCTAAGCATGCAGAGTTCGTCTAAACTCTTTAATAATGGGCAATTTAAAATTAAACGCAGATAATAGATCTGAACTTGTAGCTGCCTAAGTGCGGCTTCCGTCCTGCCTGAGAATACTGCGGCTTGGGTTTGGGCGTCGATCAGCAGTGAACGTTAACAGTGAGAGCCTTGCAGCTGTTAATGAATTAAAGGGCTACCAAGCTTTAATCCTGTTTGTCGGAGTGAGGTAAGGGAAGTTTAATAGATAAACTAAGCATGTAGAAAGGTGAGCGGATGGGCTTTCGGACGCGAGTTCGACTCTCGCCGGTTCCACCACACGAAAAACCTTGAAACAGCGTAGTTTCAAGGCTTTTTCTTTGTTTTGTTCTGCTTAGCACACGGTTTAATTTATTTGTAAAGTAGACCAAAAATGATTTTTTTAACTTGTTGCTATAGGCAGATGATTATGATATAATAACCTCAAACAGCGGAAAGAGGAAGAAATGATTTTAATGTTTGAGAACATTTTATCGTTTTAGAGGAATCGCTCCGCTTTGCTGCGCTCTTTTTATGATATAATGCAGACAATATATTCTTAGGCGGAGATTAAATATTAAAACTTGAACATATATTTGGAGATTGAAATGAGTAAAAAAATAGTTGCTATTGGTGGCGGAGAAAATGGCAGACTAAAATCAGATGTCACAAGATATCCATACGAATTAGAAAATCAAGATAGAGAAATAATTAAGTTGACTGGAAAAGAGCATCCGAATTTTCTTTTAATTGCGCACTCACAACCACTTGAAAGACAAGAAGGATATTTTCAAGTTATGGTTGATATATATCAAAAAATGTATGGCTGTCCATGCAAAGATTTGAAAAGCGACAAATTAACTGACAAAGAATATGTCCAAAGTCTTATAGATTGGGCAGATATAATCTTTGAAGGTGGCGGAAATACTCTTGATATGATAAAATTATGGGAGGATACCGGATTTGATAAAATTTTGAGAGTAGCATGGGAAGCCGGAAAAGTTATGTGTGGTGTTTCAGCAGGCGCAAACTGTTGGTTTAAGGAATGCTCTTCGGATTCATTAAAAATAAAATTTGGAGATGATCAGCCATTAATTAGTATGAAATGTTTGGGCTTTGTAGATGGATTGTTTGTTCCGCATTGTGACGAACCAGGTAGATTAGAAAATGTAAAAGATTTATTGAAAATCAGTAATGAAATAGGACTATCTATCTCAAATTGCGCTGCGCTTGAAATAATAGATAATCAATACAGGTTGCTAACAAGCGATGCATCTTATCATCATATTAAAGCATACGGACTTAAATCATATTGGGAAGATAGACAATATATAGAAGAAAAAATAGACGATTCATTGGAATTCAAACCGTTATGTGAATTGATGAGTAGTAAAAGTAAGGGATAACTTTACGCAGGTTCAAATCCCTCAGCCGAAAATGCAAAAATATCTTTTTCGTAGTCTCTTGACACCAGCGTGACGCTGGACTCAATAAAGCTCGGCTTCGGTCGAGTTTTATTTTTTGCCCATTACACCGCTGAAATCTTTTTTATAGTGGTAAGACATGAAAATTTCGGGGCGAGGAACATCTCGCCCCGAAATTTTCGTCCAAAATCACTTGACGGCTGAGAGCCGTCATTTTTGCTTCGCAAAAACCGTAATTTTGGACACGTGCTGCGCCTACAGTACGTTTGCTTTTCAGAAATCTTTGGTACAATAAAAGCACAGCAAGCAAGACAGAAATGTCATTGTAAGCTGTGCTTATTTTTATTATAATAAGAGGGTAATAGATTGACGAGCAAATCTTAGAACTTTGCGTTCGTACCAAAAAGCGTCAACCGCCTTCTTGTTATAAAGGTTCGATTAAGCAGGTTGTTCCGTGCTTTGCATTTTTTGCTTTTGGGCGTAGCCCGAAAGCAAAAAATGCAAAGCGGGCGTTCGTGTCACTAACCAAAATGAATCATAATAAGCTATGAGCGGAAAATTACAATTATTTTTTGGAAAGAAGGAATCAAATGATTAGCGTTGGAATTGATGTATCCAAAGGCAAAAGTACAGTTTGTTTTATGAAACCCGGTGGTGAGATCTTAAAGCATACATTTGAAATTGATCACACTGCCAAAGAGCTTTAATTGCTTATGCAGGTATT
Organism: Oscillospiraceae bacterium; assembly: GCA_014796735.1. GTDB lineage: Bacteria > Bacillota > Clostridia > Oscillospirales > Ruminococcaceae > Ruminiclostridium_E. Next base: position 7,488 of record JAAVIG010000207.1, on the reverse strand, counting down.
GATGCACCACCCTATCAATCAGGAACATTTAATGCCTCAGAACGTCATATTTCTAAAAGGGGAAACAGTTACCTACGAAAAACGGGTTTTGAAATTATGCAAAGTTTGGTTGCTCATAAGCTTGAGGGTACTTCTGTTTACGACTTCATTCAGAAGAAACGTGTTGAGGGAAAATGCGGCAAAGAAGCTATGATTGCCGGACTTAACAAATTTCTTCGCATTTATTATGGAAAAATTATGGAGCTATACTCAATCACCTGATTAATGGTATTAACACAAAACTTTCGGCGGTTAAAATTTCAGTATTCATACCGCTTGCTTTGCTGCACCTTTTTATCAAGTTTATTGTTACAAAAATTCAGCTCGGATTTTAGCTATTTTCACTATTGATTTTTCTTAGCAGGTTTTTGGTAACGATCTCACAAATATTCTGTCGAAGAAAGTCGATTGCTATAAAGCTGTCGATTTTTTTCATGATGAAAAAACATATTAACGATGGTGGTATTATATGAGAATGGTTTTCATGGCATACTTATCCGGCAGTATTGAGGCCGTAGATTTTTATTGTAAAGCGTTTAATGCAGCATCAAAAAATTGTTTCAAAGCATCCGATGATGATGATTTTTATGCACATGCGGAAATTGTCATCAACAGTCAAACGGTTTTAGCAATAAGTGACATATCGCATTATAGTACAAATTTTATAAGAGAAAATAATATGCAATTCTGGCTAACTTTTGACGACGAAAAATCTTTGGATGCTGCTTATGATGTATTGAAACAAAAAGCGTAAATACACTATCCGTTAGCTCCATGTGAGTGGTGTAGTAAGATGGCAGATTTAACAGATAAATTTGGCATCCGTTGGTTGTTAAATTATAATCTCTAAAATACACATTATAGTTTTAGAAGTAAGGGATAACTTTACGCAGGTTCAAATCTCTCCGCCGAAATTGCAAATATATCTTTTTCGTAGCCTACATACATCTAAAAGTAACCAAAAAGATATTATGCCCACAAACGGCTGTACAAAGCCATTTGTGGGCATAAATCTAAAAACTGATCACCGAAAAAGTTCAACCGTTTTTTTCATTCGCTCGGCGATTTTCACACCAAACGGACAGCGGCTTTCACAGCTCTTGCAGCCGATACACGCATCGGCATTATGTTCCAATGCAAAATAGTGCTCCCTAACTGTGGCGGGTACCTCGGACTGCATAGTTGCCAAATCATAATATTTATTTACCATGGCGATATCAATATTTGCAGGGCAGGGTTTACAATGACCGCAATAGGTACACTCTCCCTGTCCGAATGTATGGCGTGGTGCTTTTGCAAGAACACCGGCATAATCCTTTTCCTCTGCAGATGCGTTTTCATAAGCGACTGCCTGCTCCACATGCTCTGGAGTGTCATATCCTACCATGATAGACGCAACGGCAGGACGCGTCAGGCAATAGTGTATACATTGCACGGGAGTCAGTGCAACGCCAAACGGAGAACGCTTTGCGTCAAACAGCCGTCCGCCCGCGTAACCTTTCATAACGGTAAGTCCCACGTCATTTTGTTCGCAGAGCTTGTAAAGCTCGGCTCTGGCGGGGTCAATGCCGCCGAGCTCCTCTTGATATTCTTCGGCAAAATAGTTGTTGAGATCATCCGTAGGGGGAAGCAGATCAAATGCCGGATTTATGCTGAAAAGCATCATTTCCACAAGTCCGTTTTCCACCGCACGCTTCGCCATATCGGGATTGTGAGTACTCATACCGATATGGCGAATTTTTCCGGTTTTTTTAAGCTCTTGCACATATTGCATAAACGGACCGTTTACAGCGGCTTCCCAATCACTTTCCTGATCAATAAAATGAATCATTCCCAAATCAATGTAGTCCGTCTGTAAACGAGTCAGCAGATCTTCAAAAGCCTCTCGGCATTTATCAACATCACGTGTACGGGTGTATTGTCCACCTTGCCATGTTGAACCGATATGTCCTTGAATAAACCAACGCTCACGCCTTCCGACAAGAGCTTTTCCTATGTTGGTGCGGACATTGGGCTCCGGCATCCAGCAGTCCAAAATATTGATTCCAAGCTCATCGGCACGGTCTATCGCCGCCTTACATTCCTCATAATTATGACGTTCCAGCCACTCTGCACCAAAACCGATCTCACTCACCATTAAATTGGTTTTTCCCAGTCTGCGATACTGCATTTTCTTCCTCCTGTTGATTACCAAATCTATATATTTTTTACTTTAATATAATTATAATACCAAATTAAGTTATTGTCAGGGACTATCCAATACGGTTTTACGCCAAATTTAACCAATAATTTCAATAATTTCGTCAACAGTGCTGATACAATTCATATATTCCCTGAACATCTGCACCACATTGGCATTGTATTTTTCAACAAACTTATCTATTCCCGACCAATTGCCCTGCTCGTAATCGAGTATGAGTGTAAACACATCGCCGAACATGCCCTTTCTCTCTATCAAGCCCTCCTTAATGCTCGGAGAAAGTCCCATTTCGTCCATGGTCTCCGAGTCGTGAAGCACTACCAATACCGACATAAGTCCCATAAGATACATTTCATCTGCAACATTGGGGTCCTTGCATATAATATTTGAAACGGAGCTGCAAAAAAACGCTCTGAACAAAGCAGTCTTTACTCTTTCCTCGGGACCGCCCTGCGCAAGATTCTGAAGACCCAGAAGGTATATCCATTCCTTAAGCTTTTTCATCCCCAGCATGACCAATGCCTGCTTTACCGAATAAATACGGTTTGACATATCGGAGCGCAGCGCGTTAACAAGCTGAAGCAGCTTTGCGGTCATAAAGGGGTCGTGAGATATTATTTCCGCCAATTCGTCAATGTCAGGCACATCTTTCCTGAGTGCCATAATAAGCCTTGAAAAAGTAACCGCCATAGGGCTGTATGTTTTTCCTACCATTATAAAAGGCTGCGCGAAATAATACCCCTGCATAAGAGTACAACCGAGACTTTTTGCGTACTCCGCCTCCTCGAGGGTCTCTATCTTTTCCGCAAGCAGTATCTTTCCCGCTTCCCTGCACCGCGACGCCGTGTATTCAATATCACTTTTGTCGATTCTGAAATCGATCTTTACAATATCACAATAGTCAAGCAGCGGCGCAGTCTGATAAGAATATATATAATCATCGAGAGCAACGATATAGCCGTTTTCGATAAGCTCCGCGCAGCAATCAAGAATTTCATTGGAAGCAATAACGCTTTCAAGAACCTCAATTACGACCTGATTTTTGGGGAGCAGTAATGCCGCCTTTTCCAAAAGCAGATTCTCGGTAAAATTCAGAAAAGCCATCTTACCGTTAAGTATCTTATTGCTGCCCTCACCGAAAAACACGCTGTTTATTACGCCGGCGGTGGATTTATCCCCATCGGTACCGTCATATGAGGAAGCGTCGTTGCCCCGTCGGTACAAAAGCTCATACCCATAGGTCTCACCGTCAAGATCAAGAATCGGCTGCTTGGCAAAATAGCTGTTCACTCTGTCACCGTCCTTTATAATCGTTTATGTAGAAATATTTTACCATATTTCCAAAATGAGTTCAACTATATATAAAAAAATATTTTTCAAAAAAGAGGTTTCATTTTTATGCACATTAACAACAAAGCACAGCTCATAATTTTAAGAGCTGTGCTTTTATAATTTAATTGTAATACTGCGCCTGCGCCTTGAACATCTTAGAATATATACCGCCCTCTATTGCAACAAGGGTATCGTGAGTGCCGTACTCCATGATCTTCCCCTCCGAAAATACAGCTATTTTGTCACAGAACTTGCAGCTTGAAAGCCGGTGTGAAATGTAGATAGCTGTTTTTTCGCCTACAAGGGTGTCGAACTGCTTGTAAATATCGTATTCGGCAACGGGGTCTAAAGCGGCGGTGGGTTCGTCAAGTATTACCACGGGAGATTTTTTTTTTTTTTTTCTCGCAATGGCGATCTTCTGCTGTTCTCCTCCCGACGGCTCTATTCCGTTTTCATCAAAGGCTTTGTACAAAAGGGTTTTCTTTCCGTTTTCAAGCGAATCTACCTTATCCTTTAATCCTACTTGTTCAATTATAGTGTCAACCTCCTTCTCTCCTTGTTCACGCTCCAAAGTAATATTGTCCTCAAGAGAAAAGGCAAACAGCTTGAAATCCTGAAATACTGGAGAGAATACGGACATGTATTCCTCGTAATCATATTCCTTAATGTTTACGCCGTCCAAAAGAATTTCGCCGTCCGTGGGATCGTAAAGGCGGCACAACAGCTTAACAAATGTGGTTTTTCCCGCGCCGTTTAAACCGACCACCGACAAATGCTCACCCTGACGCAGAGTGACCGAAACGCCGTCAAGCACCTTAACATCGGTATTTGGATAGGTAAAGGAAACGTTTTTAAATTCAATGATGTGTGATTTACCCTCGACGTGACGGCTTCCCTTTTCAATAGCGGCAGGATACTCCATAAACTTTACGTACTCATAAGCGTAATTGGTGCGTTTTATGATCTCCTGTACCTGATACAGCAAATCGCTCATTGACGACTGAAAGGTTGAACCCGCGGTGAGCATCTGCGTAAATACCGCAATGGATATGCCGCCCGTCAGCACAAGTATACCGAGGTACAGATAAGAGGCAATATCCCTTGCAACACCGCAAACATTAGATATGTTATCAAGGGGAAGCTGCTTTTTTGCCATAGCGTTCCAGCTCGTGTTCTGCTGTTCGGTTATTGCGTTCCATTTTTCGATCATCATATCCTTTGCGCCGTAAAGTCTTATATCCTTTCCGTAGCGAAAATCTATTATATTAAATGCGTAGTACCCGAAAACTCGGTTAAGCTTTGAAAGTCCGCTGTATGTTTCTATCTCGATTTTATTTTTCTTATTTTGTATAATAACGTTTATTACCACCACAAAAGCGGTTATCACAAAAAGAAATGGGGCGTAGATCGCAATAAGCGTAACGGCTCCTGCAATTTTCAAAGCGTTGGAAATTATGCTGAAAAACGGTGAGCATATTCCATGAACTCCGCCCGAATACCAGCTCATACCTGTTCGCGCCGCCTCGATCTGATCAAGTGCTTTTTTATCCTCGGTATGCTGAAAATCAAGCTCCATTACCCTTTTGCTCATTTCCTCAGTGAAATAATTTTGAAACTTTTCGTCATACTTTTCAAGAATAACCCCAAGCTGAGAGCCTGCAAGAGAAAGCAGCGCACCTCCGGCCGCAAGAACAGCAACATAAATAATAAGTTTATCGATATTTCTTTCCCCCAACAACTCGCTTATTATCATGGGTGATACTATAATTGACACAAATGGATGCAGCGCGTCGCTGATTGTTTTTAAAATGCTTACAAAAAAGTATCCCTTATGTACTCTCCACGCAATGGGCAAAAAATATTTAAGAGTTTTTTTGACAACGGCAAGGCCGTCTTTCTTATTTTTATTTTGTTCAGACATTTAACACAGCCTCCTCTCCGTAAACATCGGAATTGCCGTTATTTTCATTCTTGTAATACTGCGCCTGGATCTCAAACATTTCCGCATAAGCTCCGCCCTTTGCCAGCAGCTCCTCGTGAGTTCCCTCCTCAATCATTTCGCCTGCCTTAAACATTGCTATATTGTCGCAAAAGCGGGTTGAAGACAGTCTGTGAGAAATATAAACCGCAGATTTGCTGCCGATAATATCGTCAAAGCTCTTATAAAGCTTGTATTCCGCCAATGGGTCCAAAGCCGCGGTAGGTTCGTCCAGTACTATTATCGGAGCGTCTTTATACAATGCTCTTGCCAAAGCCAATTTTTGCTTTTCGCCTCCGGAAAGGTCGATGCCGCCGTCAAAAATAACCTTAAGCAGCTCCGTTTCAACGCCGTTTTCAAGACCGTCAAGCTTTTCCTTAAGCCCCGCTTTTTCAAGATAATCACGGCAAAGCTCCTTGTCAGTCTCCGAAGGTCTTTTCATAGAAACGTTTTCCGCCATTGGGAAAGCAAATATTTCAACATTCTGGAACACGGGAGAAAACAGTTCAAAATATTCGGCTCTTTTAAAGCGATTTACATTTATACCGTTTAAAAGTATCTCGCCGTCGGTAACATCATATAGACGAAGCAAAAGCTTTATAAAAGTGGTCTTTCCCGCGCCGTTCAACCCCACTACCGCAAGCCGCTTCCCCGCTTCAAGAGTAAGATTGAGATTTTTTAAGGCGTAATTCTCCTGTCCGCTGTATTTAAAGGAAACATTTTTAAAGGTGAAAACGTACCTATCCGTTTTGGGTACGGGGATACAATCCGTTTCATCGTCAACGGGAAGATCGATAAAGGAACGGAAATCATCCACCTGAAGACTGCACTGCTTAAAAGTGCCAAAGGAATTGAACATATCTACAAGTGCGCTTGTAAAGGCCATCGCCAAGCCAACATAAAGAGTAAAATCACCTATGGAAATACTGTCGCCCAAAAAGCTGTAAATAAGCACTCCATGTATTACTGCGGTAAGAATCAAAGATAAGGAATGAGCCACTCCCGAGTTTATCATCCATAAGTTGCGGCTGTGTATCATCTTGCTCTGCTTTTCACCAATGATCTCATGCTGCTTTCCCGAAAGCCATTTTTTCATTCCGAATAGACGTATATCCTTAGCGTAGTCAAAGCTTTGGAGAGTTTGCTCCATATAGTCTATCTTTCTCCATGTACCCGCCAGCGCGTCCCATACCTCTTTTTTATCTTTCTTGACGGTATAGCGGAAGAACAAAAACTGCACCACCGCCACAGCGGTCAAAATAACTATCAGCTTCCAATCCAACACCACGATCGTGGTCAGGGTGACAATAAGAGTTACAATATTTGTACCCATATTCCGCATTTGGTGCATCATTCCCTCAACGCCGTTTGTATTGCCGCCTGTTGCCTGCATAGCCTTGCTGCTCATATCGAGAATATCGGGCTGCTCCAGCATTTGATAGTTCATTGACAGCACCTTTGAAACACGCTCTGTAATGATCTTACAACGGACATATATCATCTTGACCCATACCTTATTACCGGAAATCACGTTCAAGGTGGTCATTATCAAAAGCACGGGAGCCACGATCGCCAAAAGCTGTAAAAGCGGTGTTATGTCGGTGTTGCCGCTTGCGCTTTGTTTTTCCAGAATATCAAGTATGAATTTTCCCACAAAGGTCCATAAGTAATTCATAGACGAGACGGTAATTACGCTTATCCCCATTAAAGCAAGAAGCGGCGGATGGTATTTTTTTATTTTACCGAGTATGTAAATACAGTTTTTTAATAGGCCGTACTCGGTGTGAAACTTATTGTCGTTTTCTTTTTTCTTCTTTTTCAATTTCGTTCAGTCCTTTCTAAAGCTAAGCTCCTTTATTGAGTTATGGAATTTTTGTTTGATTCTCACTTATATAGTCTCTTTTTTATTGTTTTGGTTAGCTTATTTTAAAAATATTTT
>JAAVIG010000206.1 GCA_014796735.1 Oscillospiraceae bacterium | reverse complement strand
GGGCGTTTCTGATCAAGGAAGTCCCGACGCAGGAATATGCGGATATTTCAAGTCGGGCTGACGCGGAGCAGGAACGCCCCGGTCGTTGGATTTGTCTGATTTTTATTGAGATTTAGTATTATAAAAGAAACGGCTCAATCGACTCAATTTTTATTTTCCCTTGCTTTTTTCAATTTTTTATGTTATACTATTGTATAAAAATTGATAAATATCAGCTGACGCAAGACGTGCGCAGTCTGTGAGCTTAGATCAGACAAATATAGTCGTCAAATTTCAACCGTTGTACAAAGAATTGCCGCGGCCTCCGAGGAAATCAAGGCAGCTGCGGAAGAACTGTCAAGCCGGACTGCCATGCTTAATACCGATCCCTTTTTAAACTGACGTAATACCCACAGTTTAAAAAGGGATTAGTATAAGGAGCTTATCAGGACATTTAAGGTTTAGCGGCATCGTTTTTTAGAGTATGTTCAAGGACAGGCGTCACGAAATCAGCGTGGCGCCTGTTGATTATCTGATAGCGCGTGTTTTTGCAGGAAAGGAAAATCAAAATGAAGAAAAAATTCAGAAGCTTGGGGCGCATAATATTCGGACGAACAATGGTAGTAATTCTGGGTTTGGGATTACAGCTTTACTTTATAGTTTCCGCATTGATGTTTTTTTCAAATAATATTGTTTATTTTACCATTGCCTCCAATGTGCTGTCGGCGGTCGTACTTATTCACATTATCAACGACAAAACCAATCCGTATTACAAATTGGCGTGGGTGATACCCGTTATGCTGATACCGATTTTCGGCACGGTCATGTACATTTTCGTAAAGCTTGAGCTTGGCACCCACATTATGAAAAAAAGAACGGTGGAGCTTGTGAAAAAAACCTCCGGATATATGCCGCAGAACGAGACCGACTTAAAGGAACTATCCGAAGCGGACGCAAAGGAAAGCAATTTAGCCGTTTATATGAAAAAATTCGCGGGCTATCCGATCTATAAAAACACCTTTGTGAAGTATTACTCCTTGGGCGATCACGCCTTCGAGTCAATGAAAACCGAGCTGCTGAAAGCCAAGGAGTTTATCTTCATGGAATTTTTTATAGTGGAACGAGGCGAAATGTGGGACAGTATACTGGAAATACTGGAGCAAAAGGTAAAGGAGGGCGTTGACGTCCGCGTTATGTACGACGGAATGTGCAGTCTTACGCTGCTGCCCTATAAGTATCCCCGTACTCTTATAAGCAAAGGGATAAAATGCAAAATGTTTTCTCCCATAAGACCTGTTTTGTCCACGGTCCAGAACAACCGCGACCACAGAAAGATACTTGTGATAGACGGGCACACGGCTTTTACGGGCGGCGTAAACCTTGCGGACGAGTATATAAACAAGCGCGTAAAATACGGACACTGGAAGGACACTGCCGTTATGCTCAAGGGCGAAGCGGTAAAAAGCTTTACCATGATGTTTTTGCAGAACTGGAACATAACGGAAAGGGACGAGGGCGATTATGAAAGCTATATAAAATACCATTTTCCCGAAATAACGGAAGGAAGCTTAAATACCGACGGCTTTTCAATGCCCTACGGTGACAGTCCCTTTGACAACGAAAACGTGGGAGAGACCGTATATATTGACATTTTAAACAGAGCGGAGCGGTATGTTCATATTATGACACCGTATCTTATTATAGACAACGAGATGATGCAGGCGCTGACCTACGCGGCAAAAAGGGGCGTTGAGGTCATTATAATAATGCCCCACGTTCCCGACAAGCAGTACGCTTATCTCCTTGCCCGCTCCTATTATGCCGAGCTTATAGAGGCGGGGGTAGAAATTTATGAATACACCCCGGGCTTTGTTCACGCGAAATGCTTTGCGAGCGACGGCATAAGAGCCACGGTAGGCTCCATAAATCTGGATTACAGAAGCTTGTTCCTGCATTTTGAATGCGGCTGTTATTTTTACAGAAATCCCGTTGTGGAGCAGGTGGAGAACGATATGCAGGAAACGCTGAAAATGTGCCGGAAAATAACTCTTGAGGAGTGCAAAAGGCTTAACCCCTTTAAAAAAGCGGCAGGGCTGATTTTACGACTGTTTGCTCCGCTTATGTGATACTTTCCCGAGATGGTATGAATGGATACTGATTCCTTTTTAAAACGGGATTGGTATAATTCCGTACAACCTATCGTAAAATGTACAGAATAACCGTCAAACGTCACAAAAGGGGAAAAATAAATGTCACTTACCATCGCACTTGTAGGCAATCCAAACTGCGGTAAAACAACGGTCTTTAACGCTCTTACGGGTTCGAAGGAATACGTGGGCAACCGCGCGGGAGTTACCGTTGAAGAAAAAAAGGGCAGACTGAAAGGAAATTCCGACATAACCGTTGTCGATCTGCCCGGAATATACTCCTTAAGCCCTTATACAAGCGAGGAGATCATAACCGAAAAATACATAGCCGAAAAAGCTCCGGACGTGATTTTAAACGTTGCGGACGCTTCGGGCATCGAACGCAGTCTGTACCTTACAACGCAGCTGACGGAAAAAGGAATACCCGTTGTTCTGATGCTTAATATGTGGGACTACGCGGAAAAAAAGGGTATAATAGCGGACGCCGAAAAGCTTTCCCGACTGTTGGGCATAAAGGTGCTTAAAACCTCGGCGTCAAAGGGAGAGGGGCTTTCCGAAGCGGTCAGGGCGGCGGTTGAAGCGGCAAAGGAGCCGTATCTGCCGAATCTCGGCTTTTACGGCAGGCAAACGGAAAACGCGCTGCGGCAAATATCGACCTTAATTAAAGGAAAAATATCGGAAAAACAAACGCGGTCGGCCGCCGTAAAGCTTCTGGAGCGCGGCAGCGGCGGTCTGAAGCTTGATTTGAAAGAACAAGAGAAGATAAACGAAATAAGAAGCGGTCTTTCAAGGTCTATGGCGGCGGACTGCGAGGAAATTATAATAAGCAAGAGATACGATTTTATCGAAAAAACCGTTAAGGAATGTGTTGTCAAAACGAAAACGGAAACAACGGCGACGGAAAGGATCGACCGCATATTAACGGGAAAATATACCGCGATACCGTGTTTTCTTGCAATAATGGCTTTGGTGTACTTTTTGTCGGCGGGCCCCATAGGCTCTTTTCTGAGCGCATGGCTTACGGATTTTATAACAAACGACTTAGGCGAAGCGCTGGAAGCTTTTCTTGTTTCGGTCAACACCGCGGATTGGACAGTAAGCCTTATCCGAAACGGAATAATAGGCGGCGTAGGCTCGGTGCTTGGCTTTTTGCCGCAGCTTGCTCTGCTGTTTCTTATGCTTTCGCTGCTTGAGGACTTAGGATATATGGCAAGGGCAGCCTTTATAATGGACAGGTTTTTCCGTTTTTTCGGACTGTCTGGAAAATCCTTTATACCTATGCTTATCGCTACGGGCTGCGGTGTTCCCGCGGTGATGTCCTCCCGCACTATAGACAACCCCGCCCACCGAAGAATGACGATAATAACCTCTACCTTTATGCCCTGCGGAGCGAAGCTTCCCGTTATCTCAATGGTTTCCGTACTGTTTTTTGAGGGCAAATGGTGGGTGGCGCCTATTTGCTATCTTATCGGGATCTCGGCTGTCCTGCTGTCAGGGCTGATATTAAAAAATACTTTTATTTTTAAGGATACCAACGCTCCTTTTATAATAGAGCTTCCCGAATACCGTATGCCGACGGCTAAAAACACGCTTAAAACGGTTTATGAACGCACCTCCTCCTTTGTAAAAAGGGCAGGCTCGGTAATATTGCTTGCTTCCGCCGCTATATGGTTTTTGTCGGGCTTTAAAATAACAAGCTTTGGAATAGCTCCCGCCGAAAATTCCTTAAACAGTATATTAGGCTCGGCGGGTGAAAAGATCGCGCCGATATTTACCCCTCTGGGCTTCGGAGATTGGCGGGCGGCGGTGGCTTCTTTAATGGGACTGCTTGCCAAAGAGGAATTGGTGGGGGTATTCGGAGTGGTAGGAACGGCGGAAAGCGTATTTAATGGAGGGCTTGAAGCGTTTTCCTTTTTGATCTTCAATCTGCTTTGCTCTCCCTGTATAGCGGCTGTTACCGCGATCGGGAAGGAAATGAACAGCTTTAAATGGACGTTGTTTGCGCTTTTGTATCAAACGATGCTGGCTTATACCGTGTCGCTGATAGTTTATCAGTTGGGATTGCTGATCTCGGGAGGGGTACATACGCAATTTACTTTTGCGGCGTTTGCGGCTGCCGCGGCGGTTTTGATACTGTTTTTCAGAGCGGTAGAGAAAAAGAAAATAAAAGTTAAAAGCCGATAAATGTCCTTTAATTAGGCAAAAAAGTAAAAAAGAAAGCGGAGAAGCTGCGGGCGGCTATGTTATTTTTACACCAACATTATATAATAAGGCAATACTTTGTTTTATACTGATTGAAAATCATTCTGTATACCCTTTAAAATTGGTCTGCAATATAATTTTCATTTATGGCAGTATACAAAAATTTAATCCAAAAAAATATACGGCTCATGCTTATCAAAAAGCAAATATATCTTTTCAAGCTCTTCTACCGCCTCGTCTTTTGTCTTACCGAACGGTTCACTGTGACTTATAAAAAACCTCTCAGCGTCCAGCGACTTCAGAACAGCGATCTCTGCTTTAAGCAATTCCGCGTTATAAGCTATTTTTCCGTTCTTTTTCATAGAATAAACCGCATCACCCAAAAAAGCGCAATTTTCGTATTCAAGCCCCACGCTTCCCTTAGCGTGAGAGGAAGGCAAAGGAAAAATGTGGACACCATTTTCAAAAAACATATGTTCATTTACTGTCGTACCTGTTTTAAAGCGCTTACAGGTGAACGCTCCCGCATATAACTCATCATATTTAACACGTCCGATATTGCCGGTATGATCGGGGTGAAAATGGGACAAAACTATATTCTTTTTCCCTTCAACCGAATTAATTTTCTCGGCGGCTTCGTCCGAACAGCCCACATCAAAAATCCACGTTTCACCGCCGCACTGAATAAAAACCACGTTTGCCGAAAGCGGTGTTTCGGCAGCGGGCAAAAATGTTATCTGATCGTTTATTCTTTGTATTTCCATTATCACTTACTCCTATCAAAAATCACCGTTTTATTTAACAGCTCCGACATTACACCTAAGGCCGCTGCAAAAAACAAAAGATAGAACGGATACATAAACACTCCCACATTATCCGCGATTACCCCGAAAAAAGGCGGCATAAGAGTAGTTCCTATATAAGCAAATGCCATTTGTATGCCAATGACCGACTGAGAATTTTCTTTTCCGAAATTGGAAGGTGTTGAATGAATTATCGAAGGATAAACGGGAGCGCAGCCTATGCCCGTTATCACCAATCCGCCAAGCGCGGGAATGTCGGTATGAACAGGCAAAATTATAAGCACTATACCAAAAATCGCGCCCATTATTCCTATTCTTATCAGTTTTTTATCGCCAAGCTTATCGGCAACAAATCCGCAGATGAAACGCCCAAAAGTTATCCCCAAATAAAACAGCGAAGCGAACATAGCGGCAGTTTCCTCGGAAGTACCTCTGTATTCCTTTAAATAACTGCTAGCCCAAAGTCCCGTTGTTGCTTCCATCGAGCAGTAACAGAAAAAGGCGGCCAGCACGAAGGGGACGCCCTTTATTTTAAAAGCGCCTTTTATCCCCAAAGGCTTTGAAGTTTCACTATGTATGTTTCCGTCTGTGGCGGAAGATCTTTTTTTCCACAAAGGCAGGCTCAGGAACAAAGCAGCGGTCAGCGCTATCTGGATTATCGAAACCGAAAAATACCCCTTCTGCCAGCCCGCCCCGGATGTTAAACAAAAGCCCATAATATACGGACTAATCGCCGCGCCGACGCCCCAGAAACAGTGCAGCCAGCTCATATGCTTAGAGGAATAATGCAAAGCCACATAATTGTTCAAAGCTGCGTCCACCGCGCCCGCACCAAGCCCGTAAGGCACTGCGATTACGCAAAGCAGCGCAAACGACCCGGCAACAGAAAACCCAAACAGTGCCGCCGCTGTCATCAGTACACTTATAGCTGTTACAAGACCCGTTCCGAGCTTGCGGGTGATGAAATCGGAAGCAAAGCTCGAAACGATAGTGCCGGCGGAAATTATCATAGAAATTATTCCCATATACGACAGCGGAACATCAAGCTGACCGTACATAACAGGCCATGCAGAGCCTAAAAGCGAATCCGGCAGACCTAAGCTGATAAAAGCTATGTAAATTATTGCAATCAAAAAAGAAGCCATTTTTTCAACCCTTATTTTTAATACTAATTCTCGATTAAAATAAGACAAAGCCGGCGAGCGGGGCTTTTCTGATCAAGGAAGTCCCGACGCAGGAATATGCGGATATTTCAAGTCGGGCTGACGCGGAGCAGGAACGCTCCGGTCGCCCAATTTGTCTGATTTTTATTGAGATGTAGTATAAATTGCCTCGCATATCCGTTCGCTTCGCTCACCTCATACGAATCGGCAAATAGCAGCCGCAAAATATTTTTGGCGTTTGCTATAAAATTTGGTTATTCCTTTAAATCATAAATGTTAACGATTTAAAGGAATAACCATATTACTTTAAATTAAAACAATTGTGTTTTATATTCCACACCGTCCATATTATACAACTCCCCGATCATAAGCTCAGGGTCATTATACATAATAGTGTGATTCTGACAGTAAACCGAATATATTCCCTTCTCTTTCAATCCCAACAAATCATCTTGTTCAAATTTATCCGAAATATATACAGGAATACTTTCCAAAAGAATATCCCCGCAGCCGCTGTCCTTTGAATACAAAACAAGATTATTAAGGGAAGCTTTAGGTATCCCGTCAACAGTGTCAAGATATGGATGCCGTATCTCACCGCTGCGCATCTGATAATAATGCTGAAAGTCAAGGCTGTTCATCATATAGTTCCTTAAATAAACTATACTGATATTATTTTTGTACTGCATAAGCCCCGCTTGATACACTTTATCACCGTCGCGGTCAAATATGTTGAAGGAATAATCCGTTCCGCTCGTACTGTCCATATTCCTGATAAATCCGTCGTAGCTTGAAATGGAACCCAGTGTATAACCGCGGGAAATCATGCAGTCGGCTAAATAATCTGCCTCGAAAGCATTTTGCAGCCATGAAAGCCCGATAAATTCGGTAATTCCCTCCTCCTCGGCATATTTCAAATATTCCTCGGACACAAAAAGAATTACCTTATTATCACCCAACAGCTTAACGTCTATCATTTCCGGATCATTGACATATGCGGCTGTACGGCTGTACTCCTGCTTTATTTCCTCGCTTGACAACGGGTCAAAATCCTTTAACGCTTCGTCACCGTCGCAGAAAAACACGTTGTCGTATCTATCGCATATAGGCGCCATGTAAAGATATCGGCTGTTATGCTGCTGAAAAGCAGTAAACATATCGTACAAAGCCGTATCCACCGTGATCTCCTCATTAGGTCTGGAATTCAAAGTATACAGGTTGTTCACGTTTTCGTAAGCTGTCTGATGATCGAACAACCGATAGGCTTTTTCGGTATATTCATTGTACAAAGCAGTTAAAGCCTTGTTTTCCGCAGAAGCGGAAAGACCGCCCCCACCCAAATAATACTGAAATACAAAGTCGGGACTGTTGCTGACTGTACGGTTTGCATTGATAGTATTCCAGCCGTTTCCCGGAGAAAGAAAGTTGACAAAGCAGTAGACCAGTAAAGATACGCCAATAATAAGGAAAAGCGCAGCGGCAATAAACCTTCTTCTGACATTCTCATCGGAAAGCTCGATCTTCTTTACAGGAGCGGGCTCTCTTACCCTTCGATTTTTTATGGTACGTCCCAAATTAAATCACCGCAAGCAGCAGCAAGATCAGGAATAACACAACAATAACGCCTAATGTAATAAATCCTGCAATCGCGCCCTTTTTACACATTTTAAAATTACGTATATAATTATGTGCCTTGAAGATATAAGCAGCGGGTAATCCCAGGATCGGCAGCAGGAATGACAAAATAGCAAGCCAGATCGTTCCCGTATCTCCCGAAGGATGAGCCAAGATCTGCTCCTCCGCCTTCTGATCCGCCGCGACCTCGTCGTGGATAATCTTTTCATCTGCCGCGCCTGTTCTTATAGTTATAGGCTTAACAGGCACATTGGATTCACGGATCTTTTTGTATTCCTCTATCTCCTTTTTATTGCCGTAAACATAATGATCGTGACCTATGTTTACAAATTCGGGCTTATCGGTTGAATAATCGTGGATAGAGGGGTCATATGTGTACAATACCTTGTTTTTCTCCAACTGAGGGTCTGGGATAGGTATCGCGGAAATAAGCGAATGGGTATAGGGGTGGAGGGGATAATCAAACAGCTCCTCCGCCTCGGCTACTTCAACTATTTTGCCCTTATAAATAACGCCTATACGGTCGGAAATAAACCTGACCACCGAAAGATCGTGGGCGATAAACAGATAGGTAAGCTGCTTTTCCGCCTGAAATTTCTTCATCAGGTTAAGCACCTGCGCTCTTATGGAAACGTCCAGCGCGGAAATAGGCTCGTCCGCTACTACCAATTCGGGCTCCATTACCATAGCGCGGGCAATTCCGATTCTCTGGCGCTGTCCGCCGGAAAATTCGTGAGGATAACGGGTAAGATGCTCGGGGAGCAAGCCGACCTCGTTTATGATCTTCTCTACCTTGCGCACTCTGTCCGCCTCGTTTTCAAAAAGGTGGAAGTTATAAAGGCCCTCCGAGATAATATAATCAACCGTTGCACGCTCGTTAAGAGACGCCGCGGGGTCTTGGAATACCATCTGAATATTTCTGATCACCTGGCGGTCGAGGGAATGAGGGATTTTGCCCGAAATGCGAACGCCCTTATACTGGATCTCACCTGCCGACAGAGGGTTAACACGTATAACCGCACGTCCTACAGTGGTTTTTCCCGAGCCGGATTCACCAACCAGCGAGAAAGTCTCGCCCTTATAAATATCGAATGACGCGTTTTGTACCGCCTTTACGGCATTGTCGCCTTTTCCGAAGGTAATGTCCACATTTTTAAGTGAAAGCAGTATTTCCCTGCCTTCCTTATCCTTAGGACCGTGTTCGGGAAAGCGGGTAACACGTCCCTTTTGTTCTTGATTTTCTTGTGCCACTTTTATGTTCCTTTCCGCTTTATAGTAATTGTGATAGCCCCTAAATATTAAACGCTTTCATCAGTTTTTCATGGATATCCTGTATACCCTCCGGCTTCTCGATCTTAGGAGAACGGGGATCCAACAGCCATGTCTTTGCATAATGCGTGTCGGTGACCTTAAACATAGGCGGTTCAAAAAGCGTATCTACTTTGAGACAATAGGGATTGCGCGGTGCAAAGGAATCGCCTGTGATCTTATTATAAAGTGAAGGCGGTGTACCTGTAATGGAATAAAGCTTGGTATTTTTCTGCGCAAGCTGAGGCAAAGAGGACAAAAGCGCCCATGTATAAGGGTGACGGGGATCGTAAAATACTTCCTCCACCGTTCCCACTTCCACGATCTGCCCCGCATACAATACCGCAACGCGGTCCGCAACGTTTGCGACAACACCAAGGTCGTGAGTGATAAATACGATAGTGTAGCCGAATTCCTTTTGCAGATCCTTTATAAGCTGCAAGATCTGCGCCTGAATGGTTACGTCAAGAGCAGTGGTAGGCTCGTCACAGATAAGTATTTTAGGCTGACAAGACAAAGCGATAGCAATAACTATTCTCTGTCTCATACCGCCCGAATACTGGAAGGGGTAATCGTCGAAACGCGCTTCGGCGTTGGGAATACCGACCTTTCTCATAAGATCGAGCGCCCTGTGGCGTGCTTCCGCTTCTGAGCAGTCCTGATGCTTCAAAATAATGGAGGTTATCTGCTTGCCTATGGTGATAATCGGGTTAAGAGAGGTCATAGGGTCTTGGAATACGGTAGCAATGCGGCTTCCTCTGATCTGTGTCCAGTCTCTTATATCCTTTATCTTGGCAAGGTTGATAACACAGGTGCCGTGAAGCTTTTCGGGGGTCTCGTCAAGATACTTTACGCGGAAAATAACCGTATCGAAAACAGCGTTTCTTTCGTTATCGTCGTCCACGTCAACGCCCAACATAAACGCCTTTTTAAATGCCGCAAGCAGCTTGGAGATCATCCTTAAGCGTTTATTCAGACTGTATCTGCCTACGGAAAGGTATATTTCCTTGGCAATTATCTTATTTCTCTTAATAGTTTCGGGAGTAAGCTCCTTCTTTATCTCCTCCTCATGCTTTGCTTTAAGTGAAGCATGCTTTTCATTGTATTTGTTCAAGTACTCGGTATCTGCGGCAGCAGCCTTTTTAAGCTCGGCGGAGCGGGACTTGCTTTCCGCTTCCTTTGCCTTTATCTGCTTTTCCAGCTCGGCGATCTCCGCCGCCGTCTTTTTTATCTTTTCCTTTTCCTTGGAATCGAAGGTCTGTTTCAGGTTGAAAAGATCGGTCTTTTTAGCAACAAGCTCCTTTATTTCGGCTCTGACCTTTGCGCTGTCCTCGTCCGAAAGGTGAGTCTTGCTGTCTTTTTCCGCTTCAAGCTCAACTATTTTTTTATAGGTTTCCGAACCGTATTCATAATGGGAATATTCGTTTAATTTCTTTTCGATCCTGTCGATCTGCCTTAACGCCCCCGATGTCAGCTTTACCACTGTATCGGACAGCACATCGTCGTTAAAGATAAGATTTCCCTCGCTTACAAATCCGTTGGAGTCTAACATACCCGCAAAGGTCTTGGTGAAAACCGACTTGCCCGAGCCCGATTCTCCCACTATTGCAATAGACTCACCCTCGTAAATATCAAGGGAAATATTGCGTATGGCGGTAAGTATTCTGCCGCGGACGCGGAATTTGACCTCTAAATCCTTAACTGATAATAAAACATCTTTTTTGTCCATCTTACTGTATTACCTTTCCCGTTTAGGAATATTGTTTATTATTTGGAACATGTTCTTACATATGTGTACGCGGGTCTGAGGCGTCGCCCAGATTCTGACCCACAACATAAAGCACTACCGTGATGATAGAAGCTACCGCAACTGGGCTCCAGAATTCAAATTCCCAGCCTGAAGTAACCATTGCGCTTTCCGCCTCGTATATAAGGCGTCCAAGCGACATTTCCGAAAGACCCATTCCTATATAGGAAAGGAATACTTCGTAGGAAATGTAGGAGGGAATTTCGGTAGCAAGGAGGGTAACTATAATAGAGGTCATAAACGGCAGAATATTTTTCATGGCGATCTTAATGGTGGAGGTGCCCAAGCATTTTGACGCCAGATTATATTCACGGTCGCGTATAATAACCACCTGTGTTCGGATAAAGTAAGCAATACCGAGCCAGCCCGTGATCGTAAGGGCAAATACCATTGTCCAGAAATTGGCTGTAAACAGCATTACCATTACCGAAATGAACAAAATGTAGGGTACGTTGCCTATGATGTTGTAAACCTCGGTCATTACAATATCGACCTTTTTGGAGAAGCCCCAAACTGCCCCGACGATAACGCCTACGGTCATATTGATAGCGGCGCAGATGAAAGCAAGTGAAATGGAGATTCGTGAACCGTTCCAGATAGCGTCGAAGGTGGATTCGCCCGAGGCGCCCGTTCCCAATATATATTTCAGATCGAAGCCGTATTTTTCAATGGCAGCCGCGGGAGTTAAATGCTTGGAGCTTGAATCCATAAGATTGCCGAAACGGTCATACTCGGTGAGCATGGGGTAAATATAGGCAAAGACGATAAGTAATCCCAAAACCGCAAGGATAACTATATTTAATTTGTTCCTGAAGAACACGCGGAAAACCGAGTGCCAATATGAGTAGCGGGGCGCGGTGATCTTTTCCGAGTCAAGATCGTCATGACTTACACGTGAGAAAAGCTCTTCTTCCGTATATCCGCAATTGCTGAAATCGTATTCCATAGTATATTTTTCCTTTCCTGTCGTTATCTGTCCTTAGTGGTAAAGGAGATACGGGGATCCACCATTGCCATAAGGATATCGCCCAAAATTATCGAAAGCACCGACAATACCGCGTAAAACAGTGTAACACCGACTATAACGCCGTTATCATACTTGTTGATAGCCTCGGTGAGCAGGTTACCTGCACCGGGGACAACGTAAACACGTTCGGTAATGATAGCGCCCGTCAATGCGAAAAGTATACTGCTGGGTATTCCGTGAACGATAGGAATGATAGCGTTTTTAAGAATATGTTTGGTGAATATCTCGTTTTCCGTAAGACCGCCCGATCTCGCAAATTTAACATAATCGGAGTTCATCTGGTCTATCATGTAACGTCTGATCCATTTCATAAGGTTTGCTACAGAAGGCAAAGCCAATGAAACGATAGGAAGGATATACATAAGCTTGCTTGAGGACTCCATGTCGAAGGTGGTGGGAAGTCCGAAGTTTCCGCCTATCGCCTTGAACAGGAAGATATAAGCAAGTGAAGGTACCGCAATAATGAATACTATATAAATCGTACCGATCTTGTCGGGCAGCCTGTCCTTCTTGCGCGCCATAAGGATACCCAGAGGCACACCGAGAACATAAGCCATAATAGTTGAAATAATACCGATAACAAAGGAGTAGCCCATTTTGGATAATCCGCTTCTTACAAGGTCAACATTGGTGTAGTCCGTGTCAAATCTTGTTTCATATACGAGAGTGGCTTCTCTTGAGCCTGCAACATAGGTGGCGGTGTGAAGGTCATCGGCGCTGTCCTCTACATAACCTGTAGGGAATGTGATCTCGCTGAGTACATAAGAGCCCTGTGAATTGCTCATAGTCTTGAATACATCTATGCCCTGATTGACAGTAAACGACGTACCTAAGTTAATGGTTGCAAAATTCTGATGAATAAAGGGGAAGGTCCCGTCAAAGTACAGCAGATACCTGTGCAGTGTACCGTTGCCTATTATAGCGGGAGAGAATTTATCTCCGCCGTATACAGGGTCATAGAGGGTAAAGGTAAGACCTCTTTCTCCTATATCTCCATCAACCTTATTGATATTATCTATAGAAACCAAACCCGTAAAGTAATTCCAAAGACGCTGATACAACGGTACGTCCTTGTAGGCGAAAAGCTGCTGACGTCCGCCGTCCGCGACCTTTTTCGGAGTAAGCATGACCGCATTCAGGCGCTGAACGGTGTAACCTTGGCTTTTGTACTTATCGGTAAACTTCTGAACATACTCCTTGACGATCTCCGAATCGTTTTCCGGCTTTCTTCCGAAGCTTGCGGCCTCGGAACGTTCTTCTTCGGTAAGCTCGCCGCTTTTTACCAGCTCGCTGATGTAATCCTGATACGTAACATAATCAACGTACCCGTATTTTTCCCACTGCTGATACTGATACGTAACCTTTGAGTTGCTTTTCTGCTTGTTGTAAACGGAGTCGCTGGCAAATACCAAGGTTCTGTCAAGCAGAGAATACACCAAAACCATTACTATACCCACAACGATAATTATTGATATAATACCGTGGAGCAAGCGTCTTAATAAATACTTTATCATATTTTATGACCATTCCTTTTGAGGAGATTTCGGATATGAAAGAACCTGTCTGTCCTTTCAGAGTAACCTTTTGCCCCTACAGGTTAACACCGCACAAAGTTATCGCATAAAAAGACAGCTTTGTGCGCTGTTACTGTAAATAACAGCGTATTATTGCACCATATAACCGAAAAAGGGCAGCACAACAAGTTGTGTTACCCCCTCCCGATTATGATTATTGCAGGGGAACGGGGCAATCATTCCCCATGCAATAAAATTAAGAGTTCATTTAAATATTAACTAAATCAAACGATTAGTAAATACCCAGAGTCTTTGTCATAAATCCTGCACCATCAGGAAGCATGGTGTCGAGGTAAGTTGAAGGATCGCCGTAGTCGGGACCCCAACCGGAGTTATCCTGAATTGTGTAGTTCATCAGGTAACCGGTTCCGGGCCAATAAGTTGCACGGTTCCATTCGTTGCCGTCAGCACAAGCAACCAGGTCAACTATTACGCTGCCGTCAAGAGATGCTTCAACGCTCTGCTTAAGAACGTTAGCACGGTTTACGTACTGAGGAATGTTTGATGCATAAGGCATTTCAATGTGAATGGGGTTGTCGGCGGAAATCTCAAGACCGTCTGCCTTCAGCTCTTCAACAGCCTTTGCAAGGTATTCCTTAGCGTTGTCAACATTGTACCAGCCGTCATAACCGGTGCTGGAACCAACGCCTTCATCAAGGGTAGCGTCGTACGCCCTAATGGGATAACCGTCAGCGTCGATCTGAGCCTGCACGATAGCACCGTAGTTAGTGCCTGCAGGGAAGCTAGTAGCTGTACCGTTGATATCAACTGTAACATCCTCGTCAAGAGATACGAAAGTGCCGGGAATATAAGAATTTACCAAAGAGAAAGGAGCAGCGTCATCGCCGGTGATCTGTGCATTATGTGCTGTACGGTCAATAGAGAAAGCAATTGCAAGACGGAAGTTCTGATTCTGCATAGCCTGATTGGTAGCAGCCTTCATATCATCTGTCATGCCGGAAACTGCCTTGGTAATATCGTTGTAGTTAGCGTAAGCCTGACGGTTCATGTTCATAAATCCACAGTAGGTAGTAGCGTTAGTGCTGCTTACATAGCTGTAAAGATCAAAGTTGCCGTCTGATTTTGCCGATTCTATAGTGCTGCTATTAAGGCTGCAGCCGTCGATTGTGCCTGCAACTGCGTCGTTATATGCCTTTGTAACGTCGCTGGAGTCGTTGTAGTACCAAGTGATCTTGTGAATGTTGATGTTGTCCTTGTTCCAGTAGCTGTCGTTAGCATTGAATACGATCATGCTGGAAGCGGTAGCGTTGGTAACCAGATAGGGACCGCAGTATGCGATATTATCGGGACCTGTGCCGTAGTTGTAATCATCAGCAGCGGAATCAAAGTCTTCACCGAACTTACCGCCCTGAGAGGTGTAGTATGCTCTGCTCATAGGAGCGAAAATACCGTAACCCAACATTGTGGTGAAGAAGGAGGTGGGCTGTTCAAGAGTGTAAACCAAAGTGTAATCATCTTCAGCCTTAACGCCAACCTGTTCGAAGTCGGTGATCTCGCCTTCAATGTATTCGTTTGCACCTACAATAATGCCTTGAACAAGGTATTCAAGACCGCCCTGAGCGTCCAGTGCGTGCTGCATACCTGCTACGAAGTCGTCAGCTGTTACGTCTGCAACTTCTCTGCCCTGAGAGTCTACCCACTTAACGCCCTGACGGATCTTAAAGGTGTAGGTAAGACCGTCGTCGGAAACGGTGTAGCTTTCTGCAAGAGCAGGAGCCTGCTTGTTATCGATATCGTACTCAAGAAGTCCGTCGTAAGTGTTTACGAGAACTTCGGAATCCGCCGCGTTTGAAGTATTGAGAACGTCCCAAGTTTCGGGGTCGGTAGCGTAAGCCATGTTGTACTCATCTTTAAGAGTATAGCCCTTATCGATAAGGTACTGCTTAGCCCATGCCTCGTATTCTCCTGTGCCCTTAACTTCAGCATAGTGAGCCTTCATTTCGTCTCTGTCATCGCTCTTGATAAGCTCGGTAGCTACAACATACTGATGGAATCTGTCGCTGTCGTTTCCCCACAAGCAAGGTGTTACGGTGTAGGGAGCAACTCTGCTGATAGCAAATCTGCCGCCCTGAGAATTAAGGGGAAGGAATACGCCGGATTCAAGAAGCTTTGCCTCGGCAATCGCCATAAGCGCAAACTTCTCGGAAACGCTGGAAGCGTTGTTAGCCTTCTGATAAGTTTCGTAGAATTCGCCAAGAGCCGCATCATAGATTCTTGCGGAATCTGCCATATATTGATCCATATCGATGTCGAGCTCGAGAGCCTGAGGTGCCTCGGTGGTAGTTTCTTCTTCTTCACCGCCGGCTTCATCAGTCTGTTCGCCCTCCTCTGTGCTTGCGCCTGCATCATCTGTTGCTGCGGGAGTGGTTGTGCTCTGATCGCCGGTGTTATCGGGATTGGATTCATTCTGTGAGCAGCCCGCAAAGCTTGCAACCATAGCAAGAGTCAGTATAATTGCAATTATCTTCTTCATTTTCTTTAATATGCCTCCTGTAAAATTATATCTTTAACCTGCATAGCTCTTCTTTATGCCCCGGCTATGTCTCAGTTAAAATACGGTTTGAGCTTTCAAACGTCAAATGAATTAAATAAATATAAAATTTCATTTGATCCGAATTTTTTATTTCCGAACTCTGTCCGATTATTTAAAAACTGCTTAACCATTGGAAACACGAAAAAGCTTGTCGGAGCAAAATGAAATTTTATAAGTTTCAACTTGCATTTAACATTTGAGAACATTTTATCACATAAATTTGTATTTGTCAATGACAGAATAAAAAAAATTTGTGATGGCAATAGCCGGGTTAAACACGTCTCAAAGTGTTTTATAAAGCGGATTTAAGTGGGTTTTCAGGGATAATTTTCCGCCAGTCGGACAAAAGTAAAAATATGAGGGAATTTTTTTTAGTTTTTGGTATAATATGACGAAAGAGAAAAAATCTTATTCATATTTTATACATTTGGTTATTATACCGATTCCGTTTAACCTAATGTAATATCCGCAGATTAAACGGGATCGCGCCCGGAACACCGACCTCCGTTTTAAAAAGGGATCGGTATTAAATACAGTCTTTCCCGAACAAGCATAAAATAAACAGCGGATTCTGCATATTATCCCGATTTCATAATTTTAACATTTTTATATTTTTTGAATATTATACATAAATTCAATGGTAAATACTGCCTTTATCCCTTACATGAATGAATTTTTTTAAACCGTCGGCCGATCATACCCTTGTACGGGACAATATGTACGGTTTACCCAACACGGCCGTACGGAAAAGCTTACTCTTCCTCCCAGTTATGCCAGACGTTCTGAACGTCGTCGTTATCGTCAAGAGCCTCCAGCAGCAGGTTCATTTTCTTCAGATGCTCCTCGTCGGTCAATTTAACGTAAGTTGAGGGCACCTGCTCCGCCTCGGCGGAAAGCACCTTATACCCCATTTTGGTCAGATTTTCGGCGATCTCGCTTACCGAATTGGGGTCGGTAGTGATCTCCACGCAGCCTTCCTCAAAGGAGAAGTCGTCGCCGCCCGCTTCGAGAATATCCTCCATTGCCTTATCCTCGTCAATATCGCCGTCCTCGTTGTCCAGCACGATAATGCCCTTTTCGGAGAACATAAAGCTTACACAGCCCGTTGTACCCAAGTTTCCGCCGTATTTATCGAAATAGTGGCGAACCTCGCCCGCGGTACGATTGCGGTTGTCGGTAAGGCAGTCAACGATTACCGCGACGCCGTTGGGACCGTAGCCCTCGTAAACGCAGTTTTCGTAGTTGTTCTTGTCGCCCTCGCCTGCCGCCTTTTTGATAAGGCGGTCGATGTTGTCGTTGGGGATATTGTTTGCCTTTGCCTTTGTGATAAGAGCGGCAAGCTTGGAGTTGCTTGCGGGGTCGGCCCCGTGCTCCTTGATGCAGACGATGATCTCGCGGCTGATCTTGGTGAATACCTTTGCTCTTGCGCCGTCCTTTTCGCCCTTTTTCCTTTTGATCGTGCTCCATTTGGAATGTCCTGACATAATTATCTCCTTTCTGATTTATCCGTTACTGATTTGCGTGGAAACCCTCGCCCAACACCTCGCCGGCGTTGGTGATTATTATAAAAGCGTGCGGGTCGATCTCCTTGACCTTTCGCTTTATCTTTGAATACTCGTTTTTGTGTACCGCGCAGCAGATGACCTGCTTGTCCTTCTCCGAATACGCTCCCGTAGCGTTAAGCCACGTTACGCCGCGGTTTAAGCTTTTCATTACGTACTCGGATATTTCATGGTACCTATCGCTGAATATAAGCAGCATTTTTCCCTCAAAGCTGCCGTACAGCAGCATATCCATGACCTTACTGCAAATGAAAATAGCGATGATAGCGTACAAGCCCGCCTCGATAGTGCCGTAAACCAGCATTGAAGCCGCTATGATAACGGCGTCGGTGCCTAGCATTATGGCGCCTAAGCTGAAATGGGGGTATTTTTTGTTGATAAGCTTGTTTATTATATCCGTACCGCCCGTAGTACCCTCGCGGAGATACACAACACCCAAGCCCGCGCCGAAAAATATTCCCGCGAAGATCGCCGCCAACAGCCTGTCGCCGTTTTCATAGACGGGCATGCCCGCCAGTCCGTAGTCGGTCATTACCGTCATAACGGCAACCGCAAAAAAGGTTTTCACCATCATTTTTTTGCCGAGAAAAATGAAGCCTACTATTATAAGAGGCGCGTTTATAATGCCGTACAGAATACCTACGTTTATACCCGTCACAGCGTTAATGAGCGTTGCGATACCGCCGACTCCTCCCGCTACAATATCATTGGGAACGGAAAAGCAGTGAAGCCCTACTGAATACACGGTTGCGCCGAAAAAAATGATAATAAGGTCAACTATCCACCGCAAAACCGCTTTTCCGCGTTCCTGCGGAGTTTTTTGCGGCTTTACCGCTTTTTCGTTTTTTCCGTTTTCATTCACATTTGCTTTTTTCATTTAAGATCACCTCAAAAAACTGATTTGCGCGGCAATAATCTCCGATCAAAAACAAATACCCGAAAAGTGCCTCAAAGCCCGTGGCTCGGTGGTATTCCCTCGGAGTGGAGGATCTCGGCACCTGTATTCCCGACGCGTTTCTTCCCCGCCTCAGAATATCCGCCTCCTCCTCGGTCAGAAGGCTTTCTATAATGTCCACCGCCTCCGACTGAAAGGAAGCCCTTACCATTTCCACCGAACGGCTGTGAAGCTTGCCCGACGGCGCGCTGCCCTTTTCGAGAATATACCGCCTCACCATGATCTCCCACGCGCAGTCGCCGTAAAATGCCAACGCTGCGGGGCTGTAATTCCTCGCGCTTTCCTTGCTCAAAATGTCCATAACCGTTGCTCCCCCAACGAAACCTTTTATCTTACATATTCAAACTCAAAGTCATATATCGAAATAGTGTCGCCCTCTTCAACTCCCTGTGCCTCCAATTCGTCGATTATGCCGCTTGAACGAAGCACTCTCTGAAGATATTGCAGACTTTCGTAGTCCTCCACGTTGACCGTGCGGAGAATGGGAAGCAAAAACTCTCCCGTTATCTCGAAAACACCCTCGTCAAGCTTCTCGACAGCAAAAGTATGCTTCTCTCTTTCGATCTCGTCAAGCTGAAGCTGCGTAAGGGGCTGCGGCTCATACCTTATTATAGGGGGTAGGGTGTCCAAAACCGCCGCCACCTTTTCCACAAGCGCCCTTGTACCCTCCGTGGTTGCGGCGGAGATCACAAAGCAGGTCAGCCCCTTTTCCTCTATAAAGTCCGTAAATTCCTTGATCTGCTCCTCCGTGGCCATATCGGACTTATTAGCGGCCACTATCTGAGGTCTTTCCGCCAACTCCTCGGAGAAATTGGAAAGCTCCAGATTGATCTTTTCAAAATCCTCCTTAGGGTCACGCCCCTCCGAACCCGATACGTCCACAACATGCACTATAAGCCGACAGCGTTCAACGTGCCGCAAAAAAGCGTGTCCCAAGCCGACGCCCTCGCTGGCGCCTTCTATAAGCCCGGGAATATCCGCCATTACAAACGACTTTTCTCCCACGCTCACCACGCCCAACACAGGGGAAAGAGTGGTAAAGTGATAGTTGGCAATCTCGGGCTTTGCCGCGCTTACAACGCTGATAAGGCTCGATTTTCCCACATTCGGAAATCCCACCAGTCCAACGTCCGCCAAAAGCTTCAATTCAAGGGTAACGTCAAGCTTTTCACCGGGAAAGCCCGGCTTTGCGAAGCGGGGTATCTGCCTTGTGGGAGTGGCGAAGTTCATATTGCCCTTGCCGCCCTTGCCGCCCTTTGCGATAACGACGGGCTCGTCTCCCGAAATGTCCGCTATTATTCTGCCCGTTTCCGTGTCTTTTATGATAGTACCTCTCGGTACGTCTATAACGGTATCGGGAGCGGATTTGCCGCTGCACCGCTTGCCGCGTCCGTTTTGTCCGTTCTCGGCGTTATACTTTCTTTTATAGCGGAAGTCTATCAGGGTGGAAAGGTTATCGTTTGCGCGAAAGAGTATTGAACCCCCTCTGCCGCCGTCGCCGCCGTCGGGACCTCCTGCGGCTACATATTTTTCACGGTAGAAGCTTACCGCGCCGTCTCCGCCGTTTCCCGCCTTAAGTGAAATTTTTACTATATCTACAAACATATTTTTTCCTTTTTATTATAAAGGTTAAGCTTTATTGCCGCAGTCAATTACAGTTCGCGGTAATACAGACAAATATCCTCATATTGACCGTCCTTCATTCTGAAGCCCCGCGGAACAGTTCCCAGCAGGACAAATCCAAGTCTTTCGTACAAATGACGCGCGTGCGTATTCGTCCTGACCACAGCGTTAAACTGCAAAATCCCGAAGCCGTGCAGCTTTGCCCGTTCCAAACAGTCTTTTACGAGCTTTTCCCCTATATGCAGTCCTCGGTATTTCGTACTCACCGCATAGCTTGCGTTACATATGTGCCCGCATCTTCCTATATTGTTCGGGTGAAGAATATATAAGCCGTACATTTCCTGTGTTTCTTCATCGACGGCAACACCGCAGTAAGTCTGCGATTCAAAAAAGGCTTTTCCGCTTTGCCGGTCAATATATTCCTCCTGCGGAAAGGCAATGCCGTCTTCAACTACCTCATTCCATATGCGGATCATGTCAGTAAGATCGCCTTCGCGATATTTTCTTATAACAATATTCATTGTTTCTTACCTCGGAAAACTGCGGTATTTTAACAAAAACAAAAATATTATCCGCAATAACAAACTTGTCTATCGATTCGGACGCAAAGGGATTCTTGTGTAAAACTCGTTTTCATCCTCATAGTGAATATACGCGCCGTTTTTCAGCTGTACCCTAAGCGAAGCGGGATTATCCTTATTAACCGACATATAGACCTCGTCCTCTTTTACGATCTCCCGTGCCATTTCCAGCGTAAGCCTTAATCCCTCCGTGGCATACCCTTTTCCGCGGTACTCCTTTTTGATTCCGTAGCCGATATGTCCCGCGCCGTTTGCGAGAAATTCGTTAAGGCAGTGTCTAAGCTTAAACAGCCCCACGATCCTGTCACCGTCCCACAGGAAAAGCATAGTCTGAGGAACATGACCCTCCTTCAGCCCGATACCCTTGGAGTAATTTATAAACCGAGGCAGTATATCCTTTTCAAATTTTTCCCTTGAACACCCGTGACTGCGATTTTCAAAGCCGTTTTCGTTTTCGGGAGTATCTGAAATAAACTCCCACTCTTTTTCAATATCCTCCGTGTTCGCCTCTTTTAAATACAGCACCTTTTCCTCCGAATTTCAACACAATACATCATCAAATTAAAAAGGGCGGAAAATCCGCCCCAAATTATCATTAGTCAGCGTAAACGCTTACCTTTTTGCGATCCTTGTCAAGGCGCTCAAATTTTACCTTACCGTCAATAACTGCGAAAAGGGTATCGTCGGAACCCTTCTTTACGTTGTTGCCAGGGTGAATTTTAGTGCCGCGCTGTCTTACAATAATGTTACCCGCCAAAACAGCCTCGCCGTCGAAACGCTTTACGCCGAGTCTCTTGGATTCGCTGTCGCGTCCGTTCTTGGTGGAGCCCATACCTTTTTTATGAGCGAAAAACTGTAAACTTAATTTCAACATGATAATCTTCCTTTCTGAAATCCCGAAGCCCGTCCGCAAACCGAACGATCCCGTGCGAACCGCGGTTTGGCAAACAGCCCGATTAGATATTTCTGACAATTACGTTTATACCGCCGTTTTCCTCCGCCAAAAGCTGCAAATGCTCTTTCAGCGAGTAAACCACCGCGCGCCCCGTTCCGTCCTCCTCAAAGGAATCAAGCCGAAGTCCCGCCGCGTTTTCGTCGATCCTTACCGTGCAGTCGCAGACAAGGAAATCCGTCAGTGTGTTGATAGTCAGCATCACCGCCGAGCTTACCCCCGCGCAGACTATATCCTGTCCGAACCTGCCGCCCGCGTGTCCCGAAACGACAAAACCGCAGTATAAACCGTTTTTGCGATAAAAGCTTGCTTTTACCATTACGCGTTTATGGATTCGATCTTAACCTTGCTGTAAGGCTGTCTGTGACCCATTGCTCTCTTGGAGCTCTTCTTGGGCTTGTAGGTGAATACACTGATCTTCTTGCCCTTGCCGTTCTTAATAAGGGAAGCCTTTACGCTTGCACCCTCAACATAGGGCTTGCCGAATACCGTAGTATCTTCCTTGCCTATCAATATTACCTTGTCAAAATTAACCTCACCGCTTTCAACTCCGAGCTTCTCAACAAAGATCTCGTCGCCCTCGGATACACGGTACTGTTTTCCGCCGGTTTCAATTACTGCGTACATATTTTTTACCTTCTTTCAAATTCTCGCTGCGCTTAAGAGACTTACGCTTAAATAAATGCTGCTCTTTGGGGGAGGTGTTCCCCTATTCCTATTCGGAAAAGGCGGTGCAAGTTTAATTTCAATTTGATCAAAAATGCACACTTAAAAAAGCCCTGCACATGCGGCTTGATTATTTTATCATATTATTTCCCTTTTGTCAACACCTTTTTTGGAATTTTTTATAATAAATGCAAGAGGCACGAAACACAAAGTCCCGTTTTACCGCCGTCCTTTTCTTCCGTTATCTTTTTCCCGCCTAAAAAACTTAAAATGTATAACAAACTGAAACGCCGCCACCGCGGCTATAAGTACCAACGCTATCACCGTACCCGCGTTCCACATACCTTTAACGGAAAAATAAACAGCCAGATAAACAGCCGCGAGGCAAAGCACTATCCCCGTAGCTAAAGGCGACTGTCCCTTTTTCATAGGCTTTGGAGCTTCTTAGCTCTTAAAGTGTTTTCCATAAGCATAGCGATAGTCATAGGACCCACTCCGCCGGGAACGGGAGTTATAAAGCTGCACTTATCCTTTACATTTTCAAAGTCAACGTCGCCGCAAAGCTTCCCCTCCGCGTTTCTGTTCATTCCAACGTCTATAACTACAGCCCCCGCCTTGACCATATCCGCGGTAACAAAGCCCGCTCTGCCCACTGCCGAAACCAAAATATCCGCTCTTGCGCAAACCTCCTTAAGATTTGCGGTCTTGCTGTGGCAGATCGTAACGGTGGCGTTTTCGTGGAGCAAAAGCATTGCCATCGGCTTGCCCACGATATTTGAACGCCCGATAACGACGCATTCCTTGCCGCTTATCTCCGTACCCGTAGAATGTATAAGCTCCATAACTCCCGCGGGGGTGCAGGGCAAAAACGAGTAGTTGCCGATCATTATTTTGCCTACATTTACTGCGTTGAAAGCGTCAACGTCCTTTTCGGGGCTGATATATCCGATCACTTCCTTTTCGTTGATATGCCCCGGCAAAGGAAGCTGGACCAGGATCCCGTTTACTCTGCTGTCGTTGTTCAGATCGTCAATAAGCTTCAAAAGCTGATACTCGGTGGTCTCTTCGGGCAAAGCGTACTCGTAGGACTTGATGCCGCATATCTCACAGGCCTTTTTTTTGTTATTAACATAAACACGGCTTGCCTGATCGTTTCCGACAATCACCACCGCCAAGCCTATTTCCAGATTTTTCTCCTCGATCTCTTTCCTGATTCGCTCTTTCACCGCCGCGGAAACGGCCTTTCCGTCTATTAGTGTCATTTTCGTGTTTCCTTTCTGTTTTGTTATTTATGTCAGCCGGTTATTCTCATCATCGTTTTTCGGCTCATCGTCAAGCCCTATCGTACTTCCCGTGACGCTTGTTTCACCTGATGCAAAGGACTTTTCCGCTTCCTTCAATGCCTTTTTGGCAGCATCCTTTTCCTTGCCGAGCAGCAGTTCCCTTTCGTAGCTTTCTAAACGTTCCCTGCTCAGATCGCTGTCAGCGTAAAGAGCTTTTCCCGATTTCTTTGCCGCAAGCTTAAAGTAAATTATCATTATCAAAGCCAGCACCGACGAAGTGATAGCAACGACCTGCGACACCTTGACGCTGCCCGCGTAAAGGCTGTCGGTGCGCAGAGCCTCTATCCACGATCTTCCCGCACCGTACCATAATACGTAAAACAAAAACACTTCTCCGTCAAAGCTTCTGAGCTTGCTTACAAGGAAATGCAGCAGCAGAAATCCCACAACGCACCAAAGGCTTTCGTACAGAAAGCACGGGTGCACAAGAACCGTGGTCTCGATAACGCTTTGTCCCTTTTCGTGTATCACGGCCGGGTCAAGTGCGATCTTTGTGCCTGTCATTCCCCAAGGTAGATTTCCCGCCGTAGGCGCGCCGTAGCACTCCTGATTTATAAAGTTCCCCCACCTGCCTATTGCCTGTCCTATCAAAAAAGAAGGTCCCGCAAGATCGAGAAGCGGCAATATTGGCATTTTTTTGATCTTGCAGTAAATAAATGCCGCTATCACGCCGAAAATCACACCGCCGTATATTGCAAGACCGCCGTCGTGTATTTTGGTGAACATTGTGATTATATTGTACTTTACCTCAGCGTCGGGGTTCATCAGATTGTAAAAAACGCAGTAGTAAGCTCTCGCTCCGATAAATCCGACAATAATGGAAATAAAAGCGGCGTCAAACACGTTGTCCGAAATAAGCCCCACCTTTTTCGACCTTTTCAGCGCGTAGGCAAACGCTAATATAACGCCCAACGCTATCAGTATTCCGTACCAGTAAATGTCAATCCCGAAAAACGTAAAGGCGACCCGATTTATTTCTATGTCGCCCGAAAACAAATTCGGAAATTCAACGGATTCCTTTATAAGCTGCATAAGCTGTCCTTTCCTTTGTCAAAGTAATTCTTTAGCCCTAAATCGGCTCTACTATTGAAATGGAGCAGTTGTCCACATCAAGCGCCCGCAGCGCTTCCACTATATCCTCATAGGTGATCCCCGAAGCAATATCAATAAGCTCAAAAGCGGAAAGTCCCGCCATTTCAGCCGACATAACGGTGTTTGCCACCGTCTCCACGCTTCCGTAGCCGCTTAAAAGCTCTCCGTAGGTGCGCTTTTTGATATTCTCGTATTCCTCCCTGTTGGGAAGCTCGGTTTTAAGCCGCTTTAATTCCGCGTTTATCTTGCCCAAAAGCAATTCGGGATTTTTCGAGTCTCCGTCGATATTACCCACAAAAAAGCCGCGCCCGTAAAATACGCCCACTCCGAAGCTGCCGTCGATAAGCCCCTGCTCGTACATTTCGGTGTAAAAGGAGGAGGTTTTTCCGAGACAGGTCTCGAACATATTGTTGTATACAATATAAGCCCTTGCCGCCTCTTTCTGTGTCATCTGAGGAAACTTGTACATTATATTGAACATGGGCTGAGAGCAGGAAAGCTTCATTTTCACCGTTTTTTCCTTTACCTCATAGGGTTCTTCGGGAATTATCTTTTCCAGCTTGTGGTCGGGCGTGCTTTTTAACAGCCTGTCGCATATCTCAAGGGTCTTGTCAACATCAAAATTGCCCGCTATGGAAAGCACGGTATTGTTAAGATTGTAAAAGGTATTGTAGCAGCGGTAAAGCAGCTCCTTGTCGATTTTCGCTATACTCTCCACGGTACCCGCGATGTCGATCCTTACGGGGTTGTTGTGGTAAACCGCCTGCAAGCAGTTAAAAAACACTCTCCAGCCCGGGTCGTCCCGATACATCATTATTTCCTGCCCGATAATACCCTGCTCCTTCTGCACGGTCTCGTCGGTAAAATACGGCTCCTGAACAAAGTTCAGCAGTATCTCCAGATTTTCCTCAAATTTCTGAGAGCAGGAAAAAAGGTAAGCGGTTTTGTCAAAGCTTGTGAAAGCGTTGGCGTTGGCCCCCGTTTTGGCGTAAAGCTCAAACGCGTCGCACTCGTCGTTTTCAAACAGCTTGTGTTCAAGATAGTGAGCGATTCCCTCGGGCACGGTCACAAAATCCTCGTCCTCGTCGGTTTTGAAGGTAGTGTCCACCGAGCCGTAATTTGTACCGAACAGCACATAGGTACTGCTGAAGCCCTCCATTGGGTATAAGCAGATAGTGCAGCCGCTGGGGTGCTTTACCTTTATATACTGCTCCCCGATCTTGGAGCTCTTGATAATTTCTCTTTGATAGCTCATAAAGTCTCCTCCTTTTCCGCTTCTTCATCGAGAGAGGTCAGCACATAAACGGTATCCAGCCTGACCGACTTGGCGGCTTCAATGATCTCTTCTCTTGTTACCGCCTCGCCCTCTTTTATAGCGTCCTCGGGAGATTTTATATCGTCGTCGTAAATACACAGCAGATACCATGCGCCCATTTGATTAAAGCTGTCGTTAAAGGTGCGAAGCCCGTTTTTGCGGTACATTTTGGCGTACTCTATATCCTCGTCGGTAAAGTCGCCGTTTTTTACGGCTTCGAGCTGAGCGATGATCTCCTCGGCGGCTTTTTCGATATTTTCGCTTTCAACGCCGCTTCTGACAAACATTGCGCCTTTGTTTTTGTTAACGCCCGACCAACAGTAGTAGCAAAGGGACATTTTTTCCCGAACGTTCATAAACAGCTTTGAGGTGGTGGTACCCCCGTAAACGGCGTTCATGATCTGCAATGCGGGGTAGTTTTGGCAGTCTGTCTTAAATCCTATGGCAAGCTTGCTTTGAGCAACGGGCATTTTCTCGGTCACATTCTGAGGCTTTTCCTTAAGAGGACTTTTTTGTGTTCCGCACTTGAAAATATCTCCTCTTTCAAGCTGTGAAAAGGCTTTTGAAAGGGTTTTCTCCGCCGCCTTAAAATCGCTGCACCCCGAGCAGATTATCTCAACTCTTGCGTTTTTCAAAAGTCTTTTGTAAGCGTTAAAGGCTGTAAAGGGGGTCACTCTTTTCGCCTGCTCAACGCTGCCCAAGCTTCTTACCGCGGCGGGCTCGCCCTTGAACATTATCTGAGCCGCCCTGTGATTGGCGTAGGTCTGCTTGTCGTTTATCTCCGACTCAATATCGTCAATGAGTATCTGCCGCTCCAGCGAGGTGGTCTTTTCGGAAAAGACCCCGTTTTCGGTGAGCGGATCAAGCAAACAGTCCAAGAATATCTCAACCGCCTCGTCCTCCACCCTTTCGTTTTCCAAAGCGTACTTGTTATCGATATACTGAACGCTTACAGCCAAGCTCTGGGAATCTCCGAAGGACATAACGCCGCTGTCTATTCTTGCGGCGTACAGGGCGGAAAGCTTGTTGTTAAGCTGCGCGAACGTAGGGTACTTTGCGCAGGATTTATTCAGGATACGGGCGACAAGGGCGTATTCCGAAGCGGTCTCCTCCGCAAGGGGAACCAAAAAGTTTACCGAGATCATGTTTAACTTAAAACGAGAGTCTGTAACGCTGCTGAAAAAGATGTCCTTCCCTATTTCGCGGCGCTGGAATTTATTTGGCATACAGCTGTTTCCTTTCTATCATATCAATTGAATAATTCACTTAATTCGGACAAGCAAATAATTATAATTAGTATAGCATATTTTAACTTAAATTTCCATAGGTTTCACAAAAAAATCAAGGTTCGGCCAAATCCCGTTTGTTAAGCTTCCGAACACATCCAATCGTCCTTTTTCAATTTTATACTAATATCCATTTAAACACAATATAAAATCAAAGTTTAAATGGATATTACACCCAAAGCACTATTATCCAATTAAAACCATTTTTTCAAGTTTTTAATTGGATAATAGTATT
>JAAVIG010000205.1 GCA_014796735.1 Oscillospiraceae bacterium | reverse complement strand
GCGTTCCTGCTCCGCGTCAGCCCGACTTGAAATATCCGCATATTCCTGCGTCGGGACTTCCTTGATCAGAAACGCCCCGCCCGCCGGCTTTGTCTTATTTTAATCGAGAATTAGTATTACGACGTATGCTGTATATTGAATAAGGACTGTACGGAAGAAACGGTCAATCCTCTTGATTTCGACAGAACAAAAAGCTTCCTGGATGAGGAGTCGCTGCTTATCTATGACAATAACGACACAGTTCCGTTTATTCCCCAATATCCGGTATAATATGCACCACCTTTTTCGCTATGATAATTCCGAACTTTGCGATCTTTTTCTCGAGAAATGCTCCCGCTGCCCGGCGGTAATCTATTGACAGATCCTCGGTCTCCGGCGGAGCAGTCTTTTCGTAAACCGAACAGTATTCTTTGGCATTTCGTATCTGCTCTTGCTTTTATATTATCTTTTTCTATTTTAGTGCAACTTTTATTTTTCAAATCATCCACTAAAATTTTGCAATCATTTTAATTTGAAAATAGTATTAATACTAATCCCTTTTTAAACTGCCGAGTTGTAAACAGTTTAAAAAGGGATTACACCCTAAACACTAATCCAACAGTTTTAAAAGGGATTAGTATAAATTCTTTTTGACAGTATAAGCTCGTACGGCTCTCCTTCTTGGGTAAAGCCTCCTACCGCCGCATATCCCAGCCTGTTGTAAAAATGCTGCGCGTATTCGTCGGAAGCGGTGGAGGTCATTACCGTGCCGAAGCCGAGAGACTTCAACTCTCTTTCCCAGTGCTCCACCATGGCTTTACCGTTTCCTTTTCCCCTGTAATTTTCGAGGAAAAAGAGCATATTCATAAAAGGGGTGTTGTCCCAGAACAGATTGTATCTGAGCCAGCCGATGAATACGCCGCCTTCCTCCGCTATATATACCCTTTTCATACTTATTGACGCTTCAAGCTCCTGCTTTGATATGTGACGGTCGTATTTACACAAATTATCAATGTCAGAGACCGACGCAAATCTTATTTCCATAGAAAAGTTTCCTTTCATGTGCTGATAATTATTAATAATTATATAATAAGCTTTAACCGTCGGATTGTCAAGACTCTGCCAAAGATTTGCGGAGTTGGAGGCTTTCTTTTGCGGCTTATAGCTTTTTTATTTTTTTCATAAAAATAGATTTATATATTGAAAAATAAATATATATGTGCTATAATTAAACTGCATAAATGATGAAAAAAAGAAAACTGTGTTATAATAAACAAAAATCATTTCTAAAATTGTGCAAAACGCTGAATTTTGGAAAAATTTGAAATTTTTCGTAACATTTTGTGCCTTTATATCGTTTAATAAATAGTAGGAGGCAATTTGCGGACAAAAGCGGACAAGTTTTGAGCGTTACCCTCGTATACATATAATACTAATCCCTTTTAAACTGTGGGTATTACAGTTTAAAAAAAGGATCGGTGTAATACCGCTCTTTGATCAATAAGGAGACAAGCTGCCTGCTTACCGAATGATCGCATAAGTAAGAAAAAAATAAGATTATCACAAGGAAAAGCGTATGCTTTTTATTTTAAAAAGCAATATACTTTATACAGTACAAGTTCCTAAGAGAGTGAAATGAGGTGAGAAATTGTCTTTTATAGAAGTTACGGGACTTCGCAAGGTCTACCGACTGGGACAGGAAAAGGTTTACGCGCTTAAAAATATCAATCTGCGCATAGAAAGAGGCGAGATCTGCTGTATCCTCGGTACATCGGGTTCGGGTAAATCGACGCTTCTTAACATGCTTGCGGGTCTTGAAAAGCCCACAAGAGGCGACATTATTATAAACGGCGTAAATATCGCGAAGCTGTCGGAGCGTAAGTTGGCGAAATTCCGTCAGGAAAACACGGGCTTCGTTTTTCAGTCCTACAACCTTATACCGCAGCTTTCATCACTGGAAAACGTGGGAATGCCGCTGATGTTTAAGGGGTGGAGCCGACGTAAGCGCGACAAGGAAGCAAAAAAAATGTTAGTGGCGGTGGGGCTTAAGTCGCGTATGAAGCACCGACCCAATCAGATGTCCGGCGGTCAGCAGCAGCGCGTCGGTATCGCAAGGGCCTTTGTCGCCAAACCAAATGTGGTCTTTGCCGATGAGCCTACGGGAAACCTTGATACCAAAACCACAGCCGACGTTATGAGACTTATGGTGAGAATGTGCAGAGAGCATAACCTGACCCTTATTCTGGTTACTCACGACCTTGATATCGCCAAGTACGCCGACAGAATCGTACACCTTATCGACGGCGACATTCACAGCGACGAGATAAACAAGGCGATCTATGTTCCGGGGGAGGAAGACGGCGAAAGTCAGGGAAGCCCCGCGGGAAAACAGCCCGCTTCGTAAGAGCGGAGCACGGCAAGGCTTAAATAACACTATGCTTTGTGAAAAAACAAGAGCATTTTTCTAATACTGATCCATTTTCGAGCTGTGGGTATTTTGTCGGTTTAAAATTGGATCGGTATGAAACAAAATCTATCAGAAAATAAAACCGAAAGGATTTAATGAAAATGAAAGTGAAAATCATTAAAAAAATAGCGGCTTCACTGCTTGCATGCTCACTGCTTGCGTGCGCGGCACCGCTTTCCGTTTTTGCCGAGGCTTCGCAAAATTCGCCCGCGGCCTCCGGTCCCTCGGAACCATATCTCGGCTCCGGTGCGTCCTCCGGCGGATATGAGATCGGAGTCGGCAGTATTTCCGAAAACAGCAAATTTATACTTGAGGCGGTCACTTACATACCTATCGCCAATTTTGCCAACGGGTTAAGCGCCTGGGACATTACGGACAATAACAACGTTTTTGCCTACGCTACCTCAAACGAAAGCTTTACGCTAGGCAATACAAACGCGATAATAACCAATCCCGAGCTTGTGGGAAGCTTTTTAAGCGTTACCGCTATGTTTACGGACGTTACCTATACGGGAAAAGGACGCTCCTTTACCTACAATATCTGCTATAACAGCGGAGGAGAAAGCATTACCGTTCCTATCACCGTTTCGGTTTCGGAATGTGTGGAGACAAACGCTCCCGCCGATCCCGCCGACCCTTCCGCCGCGAAATTTGCCTTGTCCTCTGCCAGCACGTATGTTATCAACGCGGGAACAAGCGGCAATCTTACGATAGAGTTTAAAAACATAAATAACGGAACCTTTAAAAACGTTGCGGCTTCTCTTGTTTCATCCGACGGCAATATTGCGGTCGAGACCGTCGAAACACAGACAAGCTCCGCCACTTATCCTCGGTTCACCTTCAGCGTTTCCGCTCCCGCTTCGGCACCTGCGGGAATTTATAACCTTACCTTGAATTTCTCCGTATTTGCTTCAAACGGCGCGGAGACCTCCAACGGCAGCTTTACCGTACCCGTGAGAATAACGAGCGACGTTGTGTCTACGGGTCTTACCGTTTCCTCTTACGACGTAAGCAAGAGCGATGTGCAGGACGGCGACAGCTTTAACCTTACACTGACTCTCAAAAACGACTGCAAAATTGATCTGAAGGACGTCAAGGTGTCGATCGACGGGCTTGATAGCAGCAAATTCGTGCTGGACGGCGGTTTTTCCACAAAAACCGTCAGCGTTGCAAAGGACAAAACGGTAAACGTTGTATTCCCTCTTGTAGCCTGCGCAGGTATTTCAAACGTACGTGAAAGCATTCCCGTACAGGTCGAGTACAAGATTAATCCCGGCAGCGACTCCTCAGCTCAGGTCTTTTCCACCTCCGTTATTTTGCAGTGCAAGCCTAAAAAAGAAGAGAATAACGAAGTGGAATACGGTCAGCACGATATTTCAATGACCGACTATTCTTTCAGCAGCAATTCGGTTGAAAAGGGAACAAGATTTGATCTTACCTTCACACTTCGGAACAGCTCCGACAAGGATATTAAGGGAGCAAGAGCTTCCGTTCAGGAGCTTAACGGCAGCAAGTTCGCTATAGACAGCGGGCTTACATACAAGGATTTTGATCTGAAGGCAGGGGAAAGCAAGTCCTTTACATTCCCGCTTATCGGCTGCGACGGCATCAGCTCCATGCGCGAGGTCATTCCCGTTGAGATAAGCTTCGGAACCGTTACCTCTGTTGTTTACACTACCGTGACCTGCAAGCCCTCGGAGAATCAGGATACAGATGACAATGTGTTTGCTCCTCCCATTATTATACAGAGCTACGATTTCGGCGGCGAATACGTAACGGGCGGTACGGCGTTTCCTTTAAGGCTTACCATTCAGAACGCCGATTCGAAAACGGCTATCGAAAATCTTAAGGTAACGATAAACGGCGGCGCGGGCAACGGAGACAGCGGCGTTGCGTTCTCTCCCGCCAACTCCTCCAACTCGTTCTTTATCGAAAGCCTGCCCGGAAAGGCTACCACCGATATTAACATCGATCTTCTCCCCCGCGCGGACTCCAAGCCCGACAGCTATCCCGTAATAGTTGACTTTGAATACGAGTACATAGCAAACGGCAAAAGAGCAAAGGGCTCACCCGTTACCGAGACCATCACCATTCCTCTGCAGCAGGAGGACCGCTTCACCTTAAATCCCGCCCAGTACGCGGAAAACGCGGGTGTAGGCGAAATGGTATATATCAGCACAAGCTTTGTAAACAAGGGCAAAAGCGGCGTTTACAACGTTACCGCCGACGTTGAGGGCGAGGGCTTTGACAAGTCACAGGGCACCTATTACGTGGGCAACGTAAACAGCGGCTCCGAGGAATATTATGACGTTCAGATAACCCCCAATGTTGAGGGTACCGTTAAGGGCGATATAGTAGTTACCTACGAGGACGCAAACGGCACACAAAAGGAGCAGAGACTTCCTTTCTCAATCAACGTAATATCCTACAGCTGGGACGAGTCTGTGTGGGATGATACGGGCTGGGACGATCCCGGAATGTACGACCCGGGCATGGAAGAGGGCGGATTCCCTCTGTGGGCATGGTTCGCTATCGGCGGCGGTGTTGTCGTTGTGGCGATAATAGTTATTGTTATCGTTGTAAAGCATAAGAAAAAGAAGAAAGAGCTGGAGGACGACGATGACGTTATCTAAGACAGTTATCACGGTTAAGCTATGAAGACAGAGACGGAGGATAAGTTTGAAAGAACCTGAAAAAATGGGTTCTTTCAAACCCGTCGCATTTATGCCTCGATATATCGCCTCGGCATAAATGCTCCTCAAGAGGAAAGGCATGGTTATAATAATGAAATTATTTGATATGATAATCATGTGTCTTCGCAATCTGTGGAGACGCAAGGGCAGAACAATGCTTACGGTTATCGGTGTTATCATCGGCTGCTGTGCGATCATCGTTATGATCTCTTTGGGACAGGGAATGAATGCCGCTATGGACAGTATGCTTGCTTCATGGGGCGACCTGAACGCTATCACCATTTATGGCAACAGCAATTATTGGTATTACGACAGCGGCAGCAGTTCCGACGAAAGACCGCCGCTTGACAATGACGCTCTGGAAATGATGAAAAATCTGGATCACGTTGAAACGGTTTTTCCGAAGATAGAAGTGGACAGCAATTACATCACGATCGGAGCGGGAAAAAACAACCGATACAGAGCCAGCTGGATGGAGGTATACGGAGTTGATTTCAGCGCCCTTGAAAAAATGGGCTACGTTCCCGAAAGCGGCGACTATCCCGACGGCGAGGATAATTTTCACACTCTTGTTTTCGGAAACGAGGCGGCGTATCAGTTCCGCGACACCAAAAAAAGAGGTCAGAATTCCTATACCTGGAAGCAGATGCTGCCCGACGGCACATATTCGCAGCCTTTCTTTGACCCCATGACCGAAAGCGTTTTGATTTACGTCAACAACACGAAAAAACAGAACGATGACGGCACGTATCAAAGCGGCGGCCGCGCCTATGAGTTTAAAATGACCACGGCGGCGGTATTGGAACAGGACAACGACTGGCAGACAGTGTACAGCCTGATGATAGATATGGATCTCGCAAGAGAGATCATCAACAGCTATAACCGCTTAAACAACGTAAAGGACGCAAAGGAGCCCGAATTTTCACAGATCAAGCTTTGGGTGGACGATATAAACAATGTTGACAAGGTTGAAACTATCCTTTCGGATCTTGGCTACAACACCTCCAGCATGGCTTCCGTAAGACAGAGCATGCAGGGAGAGCTGGGCGTTATACAAATGGTGCTTGGCTGCCTTGCGGCGATAAGCCTTTTGGTAGCGGCGATAGGTATCACCAACACCATGATAATGTCCATTTACGAGCGCACAAGAGAAATAGGCATAATGAAGGTTTTGGGCTGCTTTATCAGCAATATCCGCGTGGTTTTCCTTATGGAGGCGGGAATGATAGGCTTGCTGGGCGGTGCAATAGGAACGGTGATAAGCTACATTATTTCGGCGGTAATGAATACCTTGGGCAGTGAGACCTTTGCCAATATGATGGGTATTTATACGGACGGAAGCTCGCCGATCTCTATAATACCAATCTGGCTGGTGCTTCTGGCGTTGGCTTTCTCTACCGTTA
Organism: Oscillospiraceae bacterium; assembly: GCA_014796735.1. Taxonomy (GTDB): domain Bacteria; phylum Bacillota; class Clostridia; order Oscillospirales; family Ruminococcaceae; genus Ruminiclostridium_E. The sequence goes on along the minus strand of JAAVIG010000205.1, from coordinate 6,771 downwards.
TTGGGCTTATTTCGGGGTTCTATCCCGCAAATAGGGCGGTTAAGATAAGCGCGCTGGAAGCTATACGGAATGAGTAAAAATTTAAAAATCCGGCGTTACTGTGGTATTGTATCTTGAATTGTATTTTCTGATATTTTTGCGAGTATGTCCGCTGTAATTGTTGGTTTGTCTAGAGAACTGCCGTTTTACGCAACACGGCAGTTCTTATTTTTGAAAAAACAAGTATGCTTTTGTTAAAAAGTAAAAAATGCGAATACTGGCATTATGCATAAAAATTACATTTATAAAATGTAAACTTAATATATTGAAAAAAAGCTTGTATATAGTAAAATTAAGAGTAAGCAGAATGAATCGGGATATTTTTTTATCTCGGATCGTTTTGCCTAACAGATCGAATTATTGTTTATAAAATATTGATTTAAAATTCGGATTATGCAATTTAAGTGGTCTAAGTGCAATAATTTTGCGTTTTTTCAATGTTTTTGGCAATATAGATCTGAAAATAAAAAGGAAATTAAAAAAGGCAATTAAATGGGGGATAAAGCATATAATATAAATGAAGATAGAACGTTTAATTGTCGAGCTCCGAAAATCGGGGCGGAAAGGAAAGAGCTATGAAAGCAACAAAAAGGTTATTGTCACTTTTTATTGCGGGAGCGGTAATGATCGGTTCTTATGTTCCTGCTTTTGCCGAGGAGGCAAATGAAATTGAAGATTGTAATGTAAGTACGGAATTGGATGTGAGCGGTCTTTATCTAATTGACGAACAAGAAACTGTTCTTGAGGATGGTACCGTATTGGTTGAAAGGTTATACTGCGGCAGCAATCCAATGCTAAGAGGCTCATCAGGGGCAAAAGGTTCAGATACTTTCACCAAAACAAATAGTTTAACTTTTCTTAACAATCAAACATTCGAATATTGGGTTTCCGGTTATTTTTCATGGGATGCTGATAATAATACTGCAACCGTTACAAATCGTGTATACGGTCATGATCCCGTACCTTCAAACTGCAAAATCACAAATGAAGATAAAGACTGGGGAGATAACAAAGGGATGAATATATTATGGGGAAGAATATACGCCTACGTTAAATATTCGTTTACTTTTACAAATTGGTTAGGACGTGAGACAAAGGCTTCTGTTTATTTGGATGTAAATATTGACGGTGTATCTTCATAAGGCAAGGAGGGAAGAGCAGCTTATATGAAAAATATTGAGTTTACAGAAGATAATATTATTATCAGCAAGAAAGCAGCAGTTAAATTACTTAAAACCATATTTTTTCTGACTGTAGGAATAATATCATTTCTTCTTTGCATGCAAATACGATATATTGTTTTCGATTTACATACACGTCATTTTGTAAATAATATTACTTTAATTATTGCCGGAGCGGTTACTGTATTTTGCGCAAACAAAATTTTTTTAGAGTTTACAAAAGCTACCGGCAAGAAAAAGGTTTTGGTTGGAGTGATTGTCAGTTTGCTTTTAGGAATAAAGCTGTGTGACAATCATCTTTGCGGCATGATGAGCGAGGGTACGATACCCGGATTGGAGACGAATGCCACAGCGACTGTTTTGGTAGTATCTGCGATTCATCTGTTGTATGCCGCAGTTGTGTTTGCGGCGTTTATAGGTTTTAGCAAGCTGATAACTAAAATCGGCAGTAGGTGCAAAAATTTTTTTATATTGAGGTTTGGCTTTATTGATAAAATGTTAAAGCGGTAAATTAAAAAGAAGGCTTGCTTTTTTGAACAAAGCAAGCCTTCTTTTTTAGCTGTCCTTTATCATTGGGAAGTGATACCTTTTCAAATATGTTCATACCAATCCATTTTTAAAATATGAGATTAGTGTTACTTTTTCCAACGCTTCAGCGTAGGGAAAAACTTCATCATTTCCGCCCTTGCCTCATCGGGCGTTAAGTTCCTTCCGCTTTCCGCGTTCATTTCGTCAAGAAAGCTAAGATTGCTTTCGATCATTTCCTCCATTGTTTCATCGCGGCTGAAGCTGCCGTTGGGGTAGCAGTATTTGCAGTATTCGGTGTTTGTGCTGCCGTCAGCGTTTTTGCCGTAAAGATCGCCGCTCATATTCATTCCGCAGCTTTGGCATATAGTGTTTTCCATATGATATCCTCCTGTGATTTCAATTATGTTGTTGTCGGGGTCGGTCAAATGAAAATAATGATATGTGGGGTACGCTTCAAGGATCTCCGTCATTTCGCCTATGTTGAGGGATTTTACACGTTCGTATTCGGTTTGCAGCTCCTCTACCCAGTAATTCTGCACGAATTTGTAGGGGCTGTTAAGGTCGGTGCAGTGTCCCTCTATGTTGCTTTCATTCATAAGCGCGAGACATCTGCCGTCGATGTAAAACTCAACAAATTTATTTCCGCTTCGGCAGCGGTTGTCGATCTTGACATTCAAAAGCTTCTCGTAGAATTGCACCGAGCGCTCAAAATCCTTTACCACAAGGTAAACGCTTCCCAAATGCAGGGGGTTTTTATTGACGGTATCATCTTCGGTATTCCTGAGCAAAACAGTGTCGGTGGAAACGTCGAACAATTCGCTCATACGGATAATTTTTTCAACGTCCGGGATAGCCTGACCCAACTCCCACTTCGACACCGACTGTCTCGACACCTCTAACATTTCCGCCAACCGCTCCTGAGTTAAGCCTCTTTGAATACGCAGTTCCTGAATTTTCTCGCCTATTGTCATTATTTCAACCATTCCTTTCAGTTTGAAAAATACGATCTAATGCATTAACCTGATTTTTCTGTTTATATTATACAATGCTCAAAATCATAAATCAACCAACCTTGATTGGAACTTTGCGCAACCGTGAGTTGCAAACGACAATTTCGGAAAATACGGGCATTGGTATTACTCCTCCTCAACCTCCCGAAGCTCCTCGCTTATTTTTTCCACCCAGCAGATACCCTGCTCCCTGTGAACCACCGTGACCTCTTCCCCCGCTTCAATATCCGTTTCGTTTGCCGACATTGCGGGCAGCGTATACTTTCTTCCCATATAAACAAATTCAATGCTTCCGTAGCCCCCGTCAAGTATCTCTTCACGGCAGACCGCCCTGTCGTCAACATCGGGCTTGTTCTTCGGCAGCTTTTCTTTTTTTGCTCTTACATATATGTCGAAAAACAAATGCTTTTTTGAATATATGATAATCGAACCGAATATCAAGCCGCAGAGAACAGAACCGGCGGCGGGCATGGAAAACGCTGACAAAATAAGCCCGAAAGCCGAAAAAGCAAGTATAAATATCAGCAGCTCGAAAACGTTGTGGGGGAGAAAATCCTCCACGGGAATGGTCTTTCCGTGAAAATCCAGCCAGTATTTATCCACTCCGAAATTATCTATCTTATAAGCGGAGCGCAGTATCATCTCGGCAGCCAGCGCCACAAACGATACCACCAGCAGTACAAGAAAGAATATGATCATCGGTCATCGTCCTTTTCGGGAGGCTTTATAACAAATTTCAAATCGCCTATTCTCCGTTCGTTAAGGGTCTGAACGGTTATGGTGAACTCGTCCGTTTCTATTTTATCCCCCGGTGAGGGTATTCTTCCGAACAGCTCCAATACCCAGCCGCCTACGGTATTGAAATCCCCGTTTATTTCGTAGTCCGCTTCCTGACTTTCAAAATAGCGGTTGAAATCCACCTTTGAGACCTCGCCGCTTACTATAAAAGTACTTTCCGAAACAAATTTAACGGGAGTGCTTACCTCGTCGTTTTCGTCCCATATCTCGCCCACAAGCTCCTCCAGCACGTCCTCCATTGTAACTATACCCGCGGTGCCGCCGTACTGATCCACTACCACCGCTATATGCTCCTTTTCCTTCTGCATTCTTTTAAGCAGCTCGGAAATGTGCATAAGGCTCGGTATATACATTATGTCCGAAATTATCTCGGACAAGTTAAAATTCGGGTCTTCCATCATTTTCTGGGTAAAGTCACGGTAGCTTATTACTCCCACAATATGGTCAAGGGATTTTTCGTACACGGGAAGCCTTGTGTAAGCCTCCGACTTAAACAGCTCCATAATTTTTTCGTTGCTGTCGTAAATATCTATTCCCGTAACATTAACTCTCGGCTGCATTATCTGCTCCGCCGTGGTTTCGTCAAATTCCAGCGCGTTTCGCACAAGGGTGCTTTCCTGCGCCTCCAGCACGCCCTCGTCCTCGATCTCGTCAATAATGTGCATTAACTCCTGCTCGGTGACGGAAACCTCGCTTTTTTTGTTGAAAAGTCGGGTAGCCGCCTTTTGTATCAGAAGAAAGACCGCGGAGACTGGAGTTAATATAAACATAAGCCCCCACAAAATGCGGCTGAAAAAGATCGACATCATTTCCGCGTTGCCCTTTGCAATGGTTTTGGGGGTAATTTCACCGAAAATAAGCACAATAACGGTAGTGGCGGCAGTGGCGATAACAGGGCCTCTGTCCGCAAAAAGCTGCACGCACAGCAGTGTTGCCAAGGACGATGTTCCTATATTTACGATATTGTTTCCTATTAAGATAGTGGTAAGGCACTTATCGTATTTCTCGATGACCTTTAAGGCGTATCCCGCCCCCTTTGAGCCTTCTTCGTGCATGTTTTTGAGACGTATGCGGTTTACGCCGGTGAACGCGGTTTCGGCGGCTGAGAAAAAAGCGGAAAGCAATACCAGTATCACAAGAATTATGACAGTTTCCATAAAGCTGAAATTTTCCTTTCATTTTCAAACAAAATTACGAAATTTTGTTGAAAAAAATGTTAAACGGTAGTATAATAAACATTAATGGGAAAGGTGGATTTTAAAAATGAACATTGATATAAAAAGCGTACTTAAAAGGGCGATACATCCAAAAGAGTGGAAAAGTCTGTACAAAGAGTACAAGGAAGTAATAAACTATATAATTTTCGGGGCTCTTACTACGGTAATATCGTTCGCAACCTATTACTTGTTTCGGTTTATTTTTCCCGATGAAAACAGTGTGCCCGCATTTCTTCGCTGGACATTCAATCTGACTGCGGTTTTCAGCACCGAAAGCGCGACGGTGCTGCCCGTTTTGCTGTCATGGCTCTGCGCCGTGGTTTTTGCTTATGTCACAAACCGCATATGGGTGTTTGAAAGCAGGGCAAAGGGCTGGCATATAGCGTCGGAGTTTGTTAAATTCTGCGGCGCGAGACTGCTGACTTTATTTGTTGATCTGCTGATAATGTTTCTTTTGGTTGATCTTACGGGTATCAGCGGTACACTTTGGGAGTTTTGCGCAAAGATAATTTCAAACGTTTTTGTGCTTGTGCTTAATTATATTTTGAGCAAGCTTCTGGTATTCAGGAAAAAGAAAAGCACATTAGAGAATTAAATATATTGATGTTGCTGTAAAAAAACTCTCTGCCGTGCGAGGTAAACCTCGCAGGATACCAATACCGTTTCCGAACAGGGGAAGCCCTCTCTTGCAGGGCTTCCCCTCTTGAAAAACAGTCCACCGGACTGTTTTTCAATTCACCCTTTTCGGAGCGCACTTCGTCAAGAGAGTTTCGCCCTCTGCGGAGGGCGACCAAAGGGCTTTGCCCTCTGGACTCCCACCACCCTTTGTAAAGGGTGGACGGAAACTTCAATTACGCTTTTAGAAGAGCCATTTTAATTTAAACTTTTAGTTTTTTACAGCCCCTTTTTTATTCAGATATTCAGGAAGTGAAGCCCCAAGGATTCGTCTCCGAGACGGCAGGTATATCTTATGGGGATATTCGTGAATACTATCTTTTCAAAGCTCACATATTTTCTTACCTCTTTTTTATATTTTTCAATATCCCTTATGAAAGGCTTCGGACAGCTTATAATAAGGATCGATCTGTCTATATTTTTCTTGCCCTTAAGCATTTTTCTTATATATCTTTCGGAATATTCGTGCCCGTTTTTGAATACCGCTCCCGAGATCACTGCCCCGTGTCTGATAGTGATAGTAGGAGCGATCTGTAACAGGTCGAGAGCCGCGGACAAATTTTTGGAGGTTAAATTAAGATAGCCCACCCATGAAGCGTTTTTGGAAGCATAGGTGCTGTTGATATGCTTGTCGAGCTCATCTATGCTTTTTATTATAAATTCGGGTGAAAATCCCTCGGAGGCAAGCTTTACCGCCTGCGCTATCTGAAACAGCATTCCGCCGCCTATCTGCAATGAGTCTGCTACATAAACGTTTTTGAAGCTTTCCGCCGCCTTTTTGGCGTTTGCGTAGGAGCTTCTTATATTCGCGCAGCAGCACAGGTGACAGATACATGACGCTTTTTTAAGCTGCTGCTCAAAAAAAAGCGTGTAATCTTCAACGGACGGGCAGACAGTCTCGGGAACTTTTCTTTCCCGCATGGCGTATTCGAGTATATTTTCCGAGGTTATCTCATAATTTTCCCTGAAGCTGCCCGAGTTGGTCTTTATCTCCGCCTGAATAACGGGCACCTCCTCGGAAATAAGCTCCGGTGGTATAAAACAGGTAGAATCGGCGGTAATCAAGGTTTTGTTCATATTATATCATTCCTTTCCGAAAAGGAGGTAATACTAATCCCTTTTAGGAAAAGGGATCGGTATAAATTGCCTGAATCAACGGCGGGGATCGTCATAGTGTATATCCGTCAGGGGATCAAAATCCGGATCGGACGTGTCCTTTATAACCGTATCAACGGAAACATCGTTTAAAATGTGTGCGATAGAAGCCATGTTAAGGGGCTTTGTGAGCTTTTTGATATTCTTTGGCATTACCGCTTCACCCTC